>NZ_JAMOKT010000156.1:0-1060 GCF_023656795.1 Parabacteroides caeci | reverse complement strand
ACCTTAGTTTTGGCAGATAGAATTTCGATAAGATAAAAAAGATAGATTTGTAATATGTCAAACCATTGAAAGAAAGGAAGACAAAGAGTGAACCAGTAAAAAAATGGAATAAGATTCATGTTCATATTAGGACTCTCTGTCTACCCTGAACCCAGACCTATATAAGAATATAACACCTTAGTTGTTAAGGTTTTTAGGCTAAGTTCAAGTTCCTTTCTCTCTTTTTTGCCCAATACAAAAATATGGAAAACTTTTATTTTATCGGTGTAGATGTCTCAAAAAAGAAGTTGGATATCTGCGTAATGTGTGGTTCTAAAGTGGTAACAGAGGAACAAGTGACAAATCATCAGCAAGCTATATTAAAGCTGATCAACGAATTAAAGCGGGATTTAAATATGACAAATGGAGATTTTATAATCTGTGCTGAACATACGGGACAATATACTTATCCTTTGATTTGTGTTTGTAAATCAATAGATTGTAAGTTATGGCTGGAAAATCCAACCCAGATAAAGTATTGCTCAGGTCTGACTCGTGGTAAAAACGATAAGGTGGATGCAAAACGTATCGCCATATATGCTTCCCGATTTTGTGATCAGGCAGTTTGTTATAAACGTCCCTCTGAAGAAGTGACTCGTTTAAATCAATTGGAGGCAGAACGGACTCTCTATCTGGTAGACTTATCAAAATATAAAGCTCAGTTGACCGATCAGAAAGACTTTATGCCTAAAGCATTATACAAAGATAAATCCAGTAGGTTGAAAATGTTAATCAAATCCCTGGAACAGGTACTAAAAGCAATAGAAGATGAAATGAACAGAATTATAGAATCAACTAAGATACTAAGCCGACAGATGGATCTTTTGACATCCATTGATGGAATCGGTCGTGTAGTTGCCATGAATATGATAATTGCAACAGAAGCCTTTACACGCTTCGATAATCCCAGGCAGTTCTGCTGTTATGCAGGTGTGGCACCGTTTGCTTATACTTCTGGAAGTAGCCAGCACTCCAAAAACAGAGTCTCGCAGAGAGCCTGTAAGTATATTAAAACGTTGCT
>NZ_JAMOKT010000155.1:0-1074 GCF_023656795.1 Parabacteroides caeci | reverse complement strand
ATGCGAATCAGGAGTTGGCGACCTGATTCAAAGATTAAAAATTAACATAAGAAAGTAGAGCAATTGCCAATTTTCCAAAGGAGTGTACCAACAGCCCTTTGGTAGCTCTTACTTTAGACGCTCTTTGAATTTCTGTTTTTTCATTCAGCCAGTTGAAAAAGGATTCGATAGGCTGCCTGACCTTGGACACAGCTTGTGAGAATAAGTCTCTGGCAGCTTTCTCCCTCTGTTTGAGTACTTCCGGCTCTGCCTTAATCTCCTTGTGTGGAGTAAGGACTTTAACCGGATTGTTTTCGTCAAAGAAAGAAAAGTCGCTGTAAATCTTGTCCGCAAGAACGGTTTTTCCGGACAGGTATGGCACGCATTCGTTTTTGAATACGGTCAGGTCGTTGTCCGAAGCCGGTGTCAGAGCTATCATCTCAGGAAAAGGTATCGTCCCTTCCCTTCGCTGTCCTACCATGTGCAGTTTCATGCCATAATAGTACATGTTCTTAGTGGAGCAATACCCCTTTGATGTTATCTCCGTAGCCACTTTCCCCTCCCGGTTTTTACCTTTACAGGTTACAATCGGCATGGAATCCACGATGGATATGAGGGAGTCGCAATCCTTGGGTTTGAATGATTGTATCATGGTACATACCAATACTTTAAATACTTCTGAAAGCATGTTCAGGCGTACACAGAATGTCTGATAAGCCGGAAGTTTTGGAAACCATGATGACAGATACTCCTTGGCGAAAGTATGTATCTCCTTGATGCCGAAGTATCTCTGGCAGTAACCGCAGAACAGATAGATGGTAAGAACTTCCTCATCCGTAAATTCGGGATTGGAGTTGTTGCTGAACCTCTGGCAGTAGAAACGCAGAGCAGACTTATAGACATCACAGATATACATATACAAACCTATTAGTTTTAACTTTTTCTCCTTGGGAATCATAATTAGACAATAACTGGAATTATTACTCTAATATATTGATTTTCAAGGAGAATATAAAATAAAACAATGAGATAATTAACTGAATTATAAATTTTTAAAACCTGAATCAGAAGCTGTTTTCAACTCCTGATTCGCAT
>NZ_JAMOKT010000154.1:0-1208 GCF_023656795.1 Parabacteroides caeci | reverse complement strand
CATCGACAGATGCATGAAAAAAAAGCGGATGGGTTTCCCTCCCTGCCGCATCATCCGGCATCACTGCCACCGGCCCCTTGCCGTATATTTGCATTGTAAACATTGTTAAACTATTAAATATCAAAAACGTATGCCACAAGCTTTTTTAGTTCGCAAGTACACTATTCCGGGTGAAGAACCACGGAAAGAAGTATTCAAACCTGCCCCGTTTTATTACGGGACGCTATCGACCCGTGATGCCGCCGATCAAATCGCAGAAGAATCGTCGCTCACCAAAGGGGATGTGCTGAACGTCCTGGACCGTTATCAACGCTATGTCATTCAAAACCTTCAAAAAGGTTACAAAGTTGAACTGCTTGGATTCGGGACGGTCTACAACCGTTTGATCACAGGGAAAGGTGTTGAAAAGGCCGAAGAGGTGAAAGCTACCCAAATCAGAAGCATCGTCCCCGGTTTTACTCCTTCGTACACGATCCTCAACGGTACCCGCCGTTATTCACTCTTAGGTGAAAAAACGACCCTGGTAAAAGTGAATATCAACGGCACACAAGTTCCAGAGGAGGAAAGCGGTAGTGACAGACCTGAAATTGAATGAAACCATTAAATTTATAAACACATGCAACAAACCATCGAGACCAATCCGGCACCTGAAAACCCCAAACACAAAATCTGGGGTATCGTGTTAAAGGTGATCGCCACCGTAGTAGCCACTCTTTTAGGAGCCTTGGGACTCCAGTCTTGCTTGTAGCCATGGTTCCTATCTGCGAAACCGTCCTGCAGGACGAGATCGAACTCATGCGCCATGCCACTGAAAGTGTTCGCTTTATCGTGGTCCACTGTTCCGCCACCCGTTGCAATCGGCCTTATACAGCCGAACAGTTGGAACGCGACCACCGGAGCAGAGGTTTTCGCACGACCGGTTATCATTTTTACATCCGTACCGACGGAACCACCACCCACCCTCGCCTACTTGGTGAGGTGGGTGCCCATGTAAAAGGCCTGAACCATTGCTCCATCGGTATCTGCTACGAGGGCGGGCTCGACCCTGACGGGCATCCTGCCAATACCCGTACGCCCCGCCAACGCGAACGGCTGGAAGAATTGCTAACGATCCTCCGCCAGCTCTACCCGCAAGCCCTCATCACCGGCCATAACCGCCTCACCCCACATGCACCCAAGGCATGTCCTTGTTTTGATGCCGAATGGGA
>NZ_JAMOKT010000153.1:0-1234 GCF_023656795.1 Parabacteroides caeci | reverse complement strand
TATTGCTGGTAGGTTGCTCCTCAGCAGAGCCTACTTCCTCTTAACATCCTGATACAAAGATAAATTATAAAAGTTAATTAATAATGAATTATCCAACTTTGTTTGGATTTTAAATGGAAAAAGCGATATGAACAATTTTCACAAACTAAGCACAATACTTTTATGCAGTGCCTGCCTATTGGCCGGCTGCACGGAAGAGACAAAGCAAACGGGTACCGATCCCGTCACCCCGGACGCGGACAATGCACGCCGGGAAGTGATGATGACTTTGAAAAATAAGTTGTCTGTAACCCCCGTGTCCTCAAAGGCAGGGAGACCCATCGCTACAGCCGCCGAAAATGCCGTTTCAATGCTCGATGTATACGTTTTCGGAGCTGAGACGGAAAACGGCGAATACACCTTCCTCGAACGCTTCGCCTACCGCGCCGATGCCAACGACAAACTGCCACAGGGAGCCACTGAGCTGCAACTCAACACCACCGATGCCGACGGCAACGAAACGAACGGACTGCTCAAACTCAAAAAAGGACTATTCGTAAAACTATACTGTATCGCAAACGATACGACGCTGGTCGACCCGGCTACCACGAAGGTGGTTAAACCCGCCGACTTCACCCCCATCACCTTTACGGAAAGCGAAGACGGTACACCCCGTTTGGCTACCGAAGGCATCCCCCACGAAAGCACATTCACTACTTACCATACGCACCTGCTCAGTGCAACCGTTCCGGCAGACACACTGGCTACACCGCTCGCTATGGCAGGGGCACTGACCACTCCGTTAGACCTGACAGATTCAGGCAGTGCTGCGCGCTTGCAGATCGGTTTCCGACTGACACGTCTCGTGGCTCGATATGATATTAATAATGAAGCGGGAAGTTCCCGCTTCATTATCGAGACTGTCTCAATCGGCAACGCACGATGCGGTTCCGGTTATTTCCCCATACAGCCTTACGGCGATATGCCAGAAGCGAAACCCGACGAACTTATCACTAGCCCCGTACGACGGTTCTACGGAGAGAACGCCAACAAAGGATTGCAGACAGGAGCTTTCTACTCCTACCCTTCACCTGAAAAAGACAATGCTTTCTTAATTATTAAAGGTATGTATAAATAATACTTCGTTAAATTTATAACTAATCCGTTGAGAACAAATAAGTTAATTGATAAAATTTAGTACAATAAAATAGGTCAAGTGGCTGATTTTCATTACCTTTAATGGTATCCTACCACA
>NZ_JAMOKT010000152.1:0-1292 GCF_023656795.1 Parabacteroides caeci | reverse complement strand
CAGGGCGACCGCACCAAAATTCCTCTAAAAAGTTTATCATTGCAAAATGAATACCTCTAATTATTTTTCAGAAGTGACAGATCCTCGTGTAACAGGTCGCTGTCTACATTTGTTGTCAGATATATTAATGATAGGTTTGTGTACTTATCTGACAGGCGGAACAGATTATGAAGATATGCGTCTGTTTGCTTTAGAGCGTGGAGAAATGTTGAATGATTTGCTTTCTCTACCAAACGGTGTACCATCAGAAGATACGTTTGAGCGTGTATTCCAGCGTATTGAACCATCAGAATTGGAACATTGTCTTCGCAGTTATGGTAAATCAATCCTGTCTGATTTATCAGAAAAGCAGATTGTTATAGATGGAAAGAAACAAGGTGGGACATCTCCGACTTCCACAGGAAATAAAGGTCTGTATATCCTGAATGCTTGGGTAAGCGAGAATAGGTTCTGTATCTCTCAAGGAAAGGTAGAAGACAAGTCTAATGAGATAACAGCCATCCCTGCTGTCTTGTCGGAGATTGACATTGAAGAGGCGATTGTCTCCATAGATGCCATGGGGACACAGCGAGAGATCGTTGACTTAATACTTGATAAGAAAGGCCATTATTTGTTGTCGGTAAAGGGCAATCAGAAATCTCTGTATGAAGATATTGAATGTGCATTTAAAGTAAACGGCGGCCTTGATAAAGATACGAGCGTAAATAAAGATCATGGAAGGATAGAGGTCAGGAAGTGCTGCATTCTTCCTGCAAGGGAATATCTGCTTGCGGAAACTATTCGATCTTGGAGGGGACTGGGCACGATTATAAAAATAGAGTCAAGTCGGGAAATAAACGGGAAGACAACCTATGAAACCAGATATTATATCAGTGATGAGATCGGATTAAGCGCGTCTTACTTTCAAAAGCTGATAAGGGGACACTGGAGCATTGAAAACCAACTTCATTGGCACCTGGATGTTACTTTTAAAGAGGATAATTGCAGGGCAAGGAAAGGATACTCCTCGCAAAACTTGTCAGTGCTTAGAAAAGTAGCTTTACATATCGTATCAGAACAAAAAGACAAACTGAGTCTAAAAAGAAGACTTTACAAAGCAGCCTTGGATATTAACTATTTAAGAAAATTATTGGGATACTAATCTGATTTTCTAAATCATAAAAAGAGGCCTCTTTATGGAAAGAGACCTCTTATAAGATCTCACGAATCATAGTCAAGAGACTTTGGTTTGCAAAATCTTCACGTAAAAAATCCAGTCGTTAAGGTTCTATTTTCATAGTTAAGACTTTTCT
>NZ_JAMOKT010000151.1:0-1325 GCF_023656795.1 Parabacteroides caeci | reverse complement strand
CATTACTGTCCCGTAAAAGTGGATAAATAGTTCTTTGAAATAATTGAAATATAGTCTATTAGATACTACTTTTTAGGCGCGACGATTTGAAATCATACCTTTGAGGTCAATTAAGGTGACCTCAAATGAACCAAGATAAATATGTTTTCGCTCAGTTAGTAGAATTCTTGAACAATGATAAGTTCAGAAGACTTGTAGACAAGTATGATGGCAATCGTTATGTGAAACATTTCACTTGCTGGAGTCAGTTACTTGCAATGATGTTCGGTCAACTCAGTAATCGTGAAAGTCTTCGTGACTTGATTGTAGCTTTGGAAGCACATCAAGGAAAGCGTTATCATTTGGGATTGGGTCGTGAGCCCATTGCCAAAACTACGCTTGCATCTGCCAATCAGAATCGGGATTACAGAATCTTCGAAGATTTTGCTTTCTATATGATGAAGGAAGCATGTGAAAAACGATCGACTCACATCTTGGATATTCCAGGAAGGAAGTATGCGTTTGATTCCACTACGATTCCTTTATGTTTGGCTACATTCCCTTGGGCGAAGTTCCGTAAGAAAAAAGGTGGAGTTAAGGCTCATGTCCTTTATGACATAGAAGCACAACTTCCAGCCTTTTATACAGTAACTACAGCATCCAGGCATGATTCAACAGAAATGTCCGCAATTAATTATGAGCCAAATGCTTATTATATATTTGACAGAGCGTATGACTCGTTTAAAGAACTTTATCGGATTCATCTTACAGGTTCTTTCTTTGTAGTCAGAGCGAAGTCTAATCTGAAATGCAAGTTCTGTAAATGGAAGCGTAGAATGCCGAAGAATATCCTTTCAGATGCGGAAGTGAAACTGATAGGGTACACTTCTGAAAAGAAGTATCCTGAATCATTCAGAGTCATCCGTTTCTATGATGAAGAGGATGATCGTGAATTCACATTCCTGACGAATGCCAAACACATATCTGCACTTGATGTTGCCAATCTTTATAAGAAAAGATGGTTCGTGGAACTTTTCTTCAAATGGCTGAAACAACACCTTAAGATAAAAAGGTTCTGGGGTACTACCGAGAATGCGGTTCGAATACAGATTAGTGTTGCTATCATCACCTATTGTTTAGTAGCTATTGTACAATATGATATGCAACTGAATCGTTCAACTTATGAGGTCTTGCAGATTCTTAGCATCTCATTAACAGATAAAACGCATTTACAAGAGCTGTTTAATAAGACTAATTTCAATGATGTCAAAGAACAATTTAATCCCCTTATTCCGGGATTATTTGATTAATTAATAACTCGTCCCGATTTTAACGGGACACTAGTG
>NZ_JAMOKT010000150.1:0-1326 GCF_023656795.1 Parabacteroides caeci | reverse complement strand
GCAAAGAGGTAACAGAGGAAGATTACAAAAAGTTACTGGGTGAGATCGCCTCTCTCAAGAAGGATTTAGCTCAGGAACGCCTTCGGGCTGACTTTTACGAAGAAATGGTGGCCTTTGGCAAAGAAGTTTATGGTATCGACCTAAAAAAAGCTGGCACCAAGTAGCATCCAGGCTTCACACCAGGGACAAGAGGCTTTACGGCATTGTCCCTATGTGTCGTCTGCTTGGTGTAAGTAAACAAGCCTACTATAAACATGTGGATAAATTAATGTTCAAATTAGCCAGGGAATCCTTTGTGATTGAATTTATTAAAGAAGTACGTCAGAAAGCTCCCGGCATCGGTGGCAATAAGCTTTGGTTGATGTACCGTCGCAGGTTCGGAGAAGAAGACAGCGTTGGCTACAATCGTTTCTATGACATCATAGAACGATATGGCTTGAAAGTACGTAAGCGCAGGCGGCGTATTGCAACAACGGACTCCAACCACGACCTTCCGCTTTATCCGAATCTGGTTAAAGAGTTGATACCCAGTCGCCCTTGCCAGGTGATAGTTAGCGACATAACCTATATACCTCTTTGGGTAAACCCTGTTACGGGTGAATATACATTCTGTTACCTTTCGCTGGTGACGGATTATTATACGAAAGAAATCGTAGGATATAGCGTAGGGGAGACATTAGAAACGATATATCCTCAGGAGGCCCTGGAAATGGCCATCAGACATTATGCCGGCAAAGACCTCTCAGAGTTAATCCATCACTCCGATCGTGGTGTACAATATGCCAGCTATGCTTATACGGGCCGTTTGAAAGATTGCCAAATACGCATAAGCATGACAGAGAGTGGAAATCCCAAGGATAATGCGGTAGCCGAGCGTGTGAACAATACCATAAAGAATGAACTGCTTAAAGGAATGGTATTCTATCGGATCCGGGAAGTAAAGGCAGCCGTTAAAGTTGCTGTGGAGTTTTACAATCACGAACGCCCTCACTGGAGCCTGGACGGAATGACACCTTCCGAGGCCGCCGAAGGTGAAGGAGAGCTGAAGAAAAGATGGATAAGTTACCGTGAGAGAGCTATTAAAAGGCTGAAAGAGATGGGGATGACAGGATAGATCTTCCATTAAGTAAGGACTGATTATAACCTAAGACTCTTTGGAGGCTTCGCGCCTCCAGCCGTATGGCAAACCTCCGCGGTGGTTTTTTCATTACCCGTTTGGAGTGAATAGAGATTTTGATTATTTTTGCGAAAAACTGGCAGGTAGAGTTAACCTGTTTCATAAATAAGCAAGAAATAAGTCAACCGTTATTATTATTAAGTTTAAAC
>NZ_JAMOKT010000015.1:0-124955 GCF_023656795.1 Parabacteroides caeci | reverse complement strand
GAATTATTACTCTAATATATTGATTTTCAAGGAGAATATAAAATAAAACAATGAGATAATTAACTGAATTATAAATTTTTAAAACCTGAATCAGAAGCTGTTTTCAACTCCTGATTCGCATTAATAACTATAAGTAATATTGCTGATAGCTGTCGACAATAACTTACATAACTATATAAAATTGATAACATCTTGTGGGTTAGTCTTGTAGGTAGTGTAAGTATAATTTGCAAATGTAATATTGTTTTTGGTTATTCCCTGCTATTTTATTTGATGAATTTATAAATAAAATGAATGGGGTAATGCAGTATATTTCGTAGTTGTCGGTTTATTTAGTAAGCATTGCCTGATTACTTGTGTTTATCTGATAACAAAACGATAGTTAATATCTTGTAAAAATCAGTACCTTGTGATACAAGGTATTTTATATAAATATATATTTGTTGCGTCAGAGGGTAAAAAAGTTCCTTAAATGTGTAACATTTTTTACAAAGTGTACGTCTAATAAAGAAATGTAATGACAAATATGATGATTCAGCTGAAAGGAATTAACAAAACGTATTTCAACGGTGCTCCGCTGCATGTCTTGAAAGGCATAGACCTGGAGATCGAAAAAGGTGAGATGGTTTCCATTATGGGAGCCTCCGGTTCGGGGAAATCGACGCTGTTGAACATACTGGGGATATTGGATACTTACGATACTGGTACCTATCATTTAAACGGACAATTGATTCAGAACCTCAGCGAAAGCCGTGCAGCTGAACTTCGTAACCAGATGATCGGTTTCATTTTCCAGTCATTTAATCTGATCTCTTTCAAGAATGCGGTGGAGAATGTCGCCTTGCCACTCTATTATCAGGGTATAAACCGTAAGAAACGAAATGCGATGGCGATGGAATATCTGGATATGGTCGGTCTGAGAGACTGGGCGGAGCATATGCCTAACGAAATGTCGGGCGGGCAGAAACAGCGTGTAGCCATTGCCCGTGCCCTGATCGCTAAACCGCAGGTGATTCTGGCTGATGAGCCGACCGGTGCACTCGACAGTGTTACTACGGTCGAAGTAATGGAACTTCTGCGTAATGTAAATAAAGAAGGTATGACTATGATTATCGTGACCCACGAGCAATCCGTAGCCAATGCGACCGAAAAGATCATCCGTGTAAAGGATGGCCTGATAGAAAACATCGAAAAAGGAGAGGGATATGTTCGACTTTGATAATTTCCGGGAAATATGGAGTACGATCAAGAAGAATAAACTTCGTACCTTCCTCACCGGCTTTTCCGTGTCGTGGGGAATCTTTATGCTGATCGTCTTGCTGGGAGCGGGCAACGGGATGAAGAATGGTATCATGCATAACTTCGACCGTTGGACGGGAAACCGTGTGGAGACATGGCCCCGCTATGCCAGCAAACCTTATAAAGGGATGCAGACGAATCGTCGTGTCGAGTATAAAGATGACGATTTGGTGTTGCTGAAACAACAGAATCCGGAAGTGGATCTGGTTTCGGGCGTTCTCTATCAAAGTGATACGCTTTCGTATGGCGAAGAATATAATACGTATTCCTTGCAAGGTGTTCATCCGGATAAGGCCACTATCGACAAGATAAAGATGCTGGTAGGCAACGGACGCTTTATTAACGAGGTGGATATTTTGCAGAAAAGAAAGGTGATCGTGATAAGTCCCCGTATGAAGGAAGTGCTTTTCCGTAGCGAAGATCCGCTGGGCAAATATTTGAATGCCAGCAATATCGCTTACCAGGTAGTTGGGGTTTATACGGATGAGGACAACAATAATAATGCACCTGCCTATATTCCGTTTTCTACGGCACAACAACTTTACCGCTCGGGATATGGAACGGATAATATTATATTCTCTCTGAATGGCGTCAGTACGAAGGAAGAATATGAGGCTTTTGAGAAACGTTTCCGAGAGCAAATGGGTAAACGTCACCGTTTTGACCCGGAGGATTTGCGGGCGATAGGTATGTGGAGCACTATTGAAGATTTTGCAATGTTTAATGGGATGATGAATGGTATTTCCTTGTTTATCTGGGTAATCGGTATCGGAACGCTGGCGGCTGGGATCGTTGGGGTGAGCAATATTATGTTGATTACCGTGCGCGAAAGAACCCGTGAGTTTGGTATCCGTAAGGCTATCGGTGCCACTCCTTTCTCTATCTTGAAACTGATCATTGTGGAATCGATCCTGATAACGGCTGTTTTCGGATATTTCGGTATGATCACCGGAGTGGGATTGACGGAAGCTATTAATATGGTGATGGAAAGTAGTAATATGGGAAAGGCCTCTTCAAATGACGATATGAGTATCTTCATGAATCCGACGGTGAGTCTGAGTATAGCTTTGTCGGCAACGGCCCTGATTATTATAGCTGGCGTGCTGGCTGGTTATTTTCCGGCTCGTAAGGCCGTGAAGATAACGGCTATCGAAGCCATGAGAAACGAATAAAATACAGATAGATATGTTCGATATAGACCGTTGGGTAGAAATATGGGTGACGATCACCCGCAATAAGACCAGAAGTATGCTGACCGGTTTCGGGGTGTTCTGGGGAATCCTGATGCTCGTTATCCTGCTGGGTTCAGGGACGGGATTCCAGAATGGTGTATTGAAGAATGTGGACGGCTTTGCCACAAACTCTGCTTTCTTTTTTTCCGAACGCACCGGGGAGGCTTATAAAGGATATAAGAAAGGACGCTACTGGCAGATGCGTAACCGCGATTTGGAGACCATCCGCCAGCGTGTGAAAGGGGTCCGTTATTTGTCGCCGATGGCGATGTCGTGGGGTGGACAGAATAATGTAGTGAGAGGACAGAAGGCCGGTACATATAATGTACGCGGGGTCCATTCGGAATATTTTCAGATAGAAACGCAGCATGTGCTGGAAGGACGTTTGCTGAACGAGATAGATGTACTGGAAAAACGTAAAGTATGTGTGATCGGTAGTATTGTCCGTGAGGTGTTGTTTACACCAGGTGAAGATCCGATCGGAGAGTATATCCGTGTGAATGGAATTTATTATCAGGTAGTCGGAGTTGTAAAACCCAAACCTCGTGTGCAGATCGGCGGACGTACGGAAGAAAGTATCATGACTCCTTTTACCACTTTGCAGCAGGTAGCAAACCAGGGAGATAAATTCTGGTTCCTGTGCGCTACGGCTGACGACGGTTATCCTTGTGACAAGCTGGTGGAAGAGATTACGGCGGTGTTGAAATCGCAGAATGAGATTTCGCCGACCGATCCGCAGGCTGTCAGTAGCTTTACGATCGCGAAGCAGTTTGAAACATTCGATATGCTTTTTACGGGTATCAATATTCTTGTATGGCTGGTCGGCATGGGAACATTGCTCGCCGGGATTATCGGGGTCAGTAATATTATGATGGTGACAGTAAAGGAGCGTACCCGTGAGATCGGCGTGCGGCGTGCTATCGGAGCCAAACCGTTCGATATAATTTCACAGATCATGAGTGAGAGTCTTTTGCTGACAGCGTTAGCCGGATTGATGGGATTGAGTTGCGGAGTATTCCTGCTCGATGTAGTGAACCGGATGATGGATAGCGGAGGTGGGCCGTCTAATGACACTTTCTTCAGTAATCCGGAGATACATATCGGAGCTGCTGTTGCCGCAACCGTTGTTTTACTTATCAGCGGGCTTATGGCTGGATTGATTCCGGCCTGGCGAGCCATGCAGATTAAGGCTATTGATGCTATCAGAGAAGAATAAAGAGAATAGAATATTAGGAATTGAAAATTGAAAATAAAGATAATTATGAAGAATCGTATCGTTAAGAAAATCCTGCGAATCATCTTTTTAGTATTGGTGGGAGCCGCCGTGGTCGGCACTTTCTACTTCTTGTGGAAAAAAGCACAACCTGTCATCACCATGTATGAAGTGGTAACTCCCAAACGCGACTCAGTAGAGACGAAGACTGTGGCGACAGGAAAGGTGGAACCGCGTGATGAGGTACTTATCAAACCGCAGATGTCCGGTATCATCTCCGAATTGTTGAAGGAGGCCGGTCAGATGGTGAAGGAAGGTGAGATCATTGCAAAGATCAAGGTAATCCCTGAAATGGTTCAGCTGAACAGTGCTGAATCGCGTGTCCGTGTGGCTGGTATCAATCTGGAACAAATCACGGCAACCTACAAACGTGATGAAGAACTGTATAAACAAGGAGTTGTTGCCAAGGAAGATTATGAGACCTCTTTGTCTAATTATAAGAAAGCACAGGAAGAAGCAGAAAATGCACAGGATGCATTGGAGATTATCCGTGAAGGTATTTCACGCAGGTCTACTTCCACCAGTACGACACAGGTTCGTTCTACCATTACCGGTATGATTCTGGATGTTCCTATTAAAGTTGGTAATTCGGTGATCCAGTCGAATACGTTTAACGACGGTACGACAATTGCTTCCGTAGCCGATATGAACAATATGATCTTCAGGGGAAAAGTGGATGAAACAGAAGTAGGACGTATCCATGAAGGTATGCCTATCAAACTGACAGTCGGTGCTTTGGATAGCCGTACGTTTGATGCCACCCTGGAATATGTAGCTCCGAAAGGAGTGGAAGAAAACGGTGCCGTCCTGTTTGAGATCAAAGCGGCCGTTCAGATGCCGGAAGATGCCTTTATTCGTGCCGGTTATAGTGCCAATGCTGAGATCGTGCTGAAACGTGCGACCGATGTCCTGACCGTTCCTGAAAGTTGTGTTGAATTCAGCGGAGACTCTACCTTCGTACAGATTGTAAAACAGGAAAAGCCGGAACAGTTATTTGAGAAACGTGCTGTTACGGTCGGTTTGTCTGACGGTATCAAGATCGAAGTGAAAGAAGGTTTGGCAGAAGGTGACAAGATCCGTGGTGGTATTGTAGCTGCTAATAAGTAATAGAAATAAAAACGAATAAGCGATGAAACAAATCATATCATCCGTAGCGCTGGCCTCATTCCTTTTTTGTCTGCCCGCTGGGGCACAGGAAGCGGCAAAGCAATGGTCGTTGGAGGAATGTATCCGGTATGCTATCGAAAACAATATAGATCTGAAACAAAAGGAACTGGAACAGAAAAGCCGCGAAGTGGACTTACACACAAGTAAATATAGTTGGTTGCCCAGTGTGAATGCCAGTGTGGGGGAAAACTTTGGTTTCGGCCGCTCCGAATCGAAAGATGGTTTGATCGTAGACCGTAATTCGGCCAATACGACAGCCGGTATTCAATTGAGCATGCCTATCTTTGACGGTTTGAAAATACCGAATGATATTGCTGCACGCAAGCTGGACCTGAAAGCATCTATCGAGACTTTGAATAAGGCAAAGGAGGACTTGTCTATCAATGTGGCTTCTTACTATTTGCAAGTTCTTTATAATAAGGAAATGTTGAAGATAGCCCAATTGCAGGTAGACCTGAGCTCTGAGCAGGTGACAAAAACCGAGGCACTCTATAATGCCGGTAAAATCCCAGTTTCCCAGTTATACGATATGAAAGCTCAATTGGCAAAAGATGAAGTAACATTGACAGAATCGCAGAACAATGTGAAACTGGCTTTACTGGATCTGACACAAAGTCTGGAACTGGAACGGGCCGGTGAAAACTTCGATGTGCTGGAACCGGAAAACGGTGATGCCATTGAACGTTACATGGGTAGTATCATTCCTCCTGACCAGGTATATGATCATGCCGTGACATTCAAACCGCAGATCAAGGAACAGCAGTATCTGCTGGAGAGCCAGAAGAAAGCGCTCCGTATAGCCCAGGCGGGATATTATCCGAAACTGAATTTAAGTGCTGGTTACAGTACCGGTTACTATCATAATTTCGGTGACGGCGATTATAATAACGCTCCGTTCAGTGATCAGTTGAAGAATAACGGGCAGAAATCAATCGGTTTAAGTCTGAGTATTCCGATCTTCAATCGTTTCCAGGTACGTAACAGCGTCCGTACCGCCCGTCTCTCCATAACTAACCGTGAGTTAATGATGGAGAACAGCAAAAAATCACTTTATAAGGAGATCCAACAGGCTTATTATAATGCGACGGCAGCACAGGAGAAATACATCTCTTCCGATAAGTCAGTTGATGCCAGCAAGATCGCTTTCTCATATGCTGAAGAACGGTATGGTGCAGGAAAAAGTACTGTATTTGAGTATAGCGAAGCGAAGACGAAGTATGCGCAGAGTCTGGCCGAACAGACACAGGCAAAGTACAACTTTATCTTCCGCACCAAGATCCTTGACTTCTATAATGGAACACCAATCACTTTATAATAATATTGCAATAAGATTAAATCCTATTTTTTTAACATAATTGATTAGACACACCAAGGAGGAGGGAAGTTTCCGTGAGGAAACTTCCTTCCGTTTTTGTAAATACACATCAATGTGAGTGAATAAATATTATATTTGTCGCAGAAAAGGGATATGAAACCTCTAAAAATACATAGTTCATGAAGAACTATGTCCCTTTTCAATTTTTAATATCTATAAGAATCAACACGTTCGCGTTTCATTAGAAAATTTAAACATTATCTTCATATTACATGTTTCTCTGATTTTAAAAGGAATAGTACAATATCTATTCCATAGTTCTTCATGAACTAATATAGATGAAAAAGCGACAAGGAGATGTATTATGAATATAAGCCGTATAAATGAAGATATAATAGAACAAATCAGAAAAGGTTCGGAAAAGGCTTTTTCTGAATTGTTCAGTACCTATTATAGCTACTTGAATGCAGTCGCTTTATGTTACCTGATCGATAAAGAGGCAGGTGCAGAAATTGTAGATGATGTTTTTATTAATATCTGGAACAAGCGAGATACCTTATCGTATCCAATTCATTATTATTTAGTACGTTCTGTTCAGAATGGTTGTCTCAATTACATCCGGGCACAAAGGGTTCAGCAAAATGTATTGGATGAACATAAGGAACAAATGTTGGCTTTTCAGGAAAATTATATCCAATCGACTCCGGTTCCATTACAGTATGTAGAAATGCGTCAGACGGAAGAAGAAGTACGCTTGGCAGTAAATCAGTTACCATCAAAATGTAAGGCAGTATTTGAAGAGTATTTTTATGCAGGTAAATCAGTTGATGTAATTGCCGATAATATGGGTTTGACCGTTAGTACAGTACGAGTTCAGTTAAAGAATGCGACTGATCGTTTGAAGCAAACTCTTAAACATCTGCTTCTTTTCTTTATCTGTTGAAATCTGTTTACTCCAGCCTTTTTTATTCCACTTTCCGGAAAAGGATCTTTCATACACTATTGTAGAGTATCGAATTAAATAATATATTTGCATATGTAGTTGATCGGTTAAGTTGTTCAAATTAAAAACAGATGGGAAAATCTCTTAAAGATATTGCAGAAGCTCTTAATGTCTCAAAAACAACAGTTTCATGGGTGTTGTCAGGACGTGGTGATGAACAAAAGATAAGTTCGGCTACTCAGAAAAAAATAATAGATTATGCTAAACAGGTAAAATATAGACCAAATTATCTTGCTAAAAGTCTTAGTTCAGGTAAAACGAAAACAATTGGATTGGTTGTTCCCTTCATAGGAGATACTTTTTATGCCCAAGTAGCTATGGAGGTTGAACTTGTGGCAGAACAACTGGGATATACCGTTACTTTTTGCAGTTCCGAATCTAATCCGGTAAGAGAAAATAATATAATCCAAATGTTACGATCGAAGAATATTGATGGATTAATCATTGCTCCTACTAATTATGCCAAAGGTGAATTGGAGAATTTAATACAAGAAAAATATCCGTTTGTTTTAATTGACCGTTTCTTTCCGGAATTGAATACTAATTATATTATTATAGACAATATCGGGTGTAGTTATAATCTGGTTAATAAACTGATAAATGAAGGCCGTAAAAAAATAGCCATTATAACTACGGCATCGGCCCTTTTTACCATGAGTTTAAGATATGAAGGATATAAGACCGCTTTGATCGAACATGATTGTTTTATTTCTCCTCACTTATATGGAGAGGTATCACGCAATGAGTATGAGTTAGATATCATTCGTGTATTGGATACTATTTTTGATGCGGTCCCGGATGTCGATGGATTCTATTTCACTACGCATTATTTAGGAATGGAAGGGCTACGCTATTTTTATAAACGGAATATAGATGTCAGTAAAATAGGTTTGGCTTGCTTGCATAGTACTCCGAGTTTTGAACTTTTGGCTCCTAATATGCATATAGCGTATCTTCCTATAAAAGAGATTGGTCGTGAGTCTGTACGTGTATTAATAGAAAAATTAGAAACTACCGATAATGAAGACGAAAAGGTAAAACTGGTTTTGCCTGTATGTGATTAAAAACATATCAATCGTAAGATAGTATAAGAAAATCGGAATAAATGTCATTGTTTATCTCTGATAAGACACATATGTTTGCAAAATAATATTTTTTCCTTAATTTACTTAACCGGTAAAGTTGATTAAGAGAGAAACATAATACCATGAAATATGAAAAGGCAATTTATTCTTTCAGTATGGATTTTCATACTATCATTAAGCTCATTAAAAGCTCAGATTGCGGCTATAGATGTAGACAAAGGAACTGAAAAGGTTGAAGTTGAAGACATAATCATTGTTTTCAAAATGCATTTTGATATTGGTTATACTGACTGGAGTGAATCTATTTTACAGAAATACACAACCTCTATGATGGATGAAACATTACGTTCAGTAGAGGAAACGGGTAAATTACCTAAGGAAGACCAATTTGTTTGGACTCTTCCTGGCTGGCCAATGAAATATATTATGGAAAATACCTCTGAGGTTTATAAATCCGGAATAGAAAAAGCATTAAAAGATGGACGTTTTAAAGTGCATGCACTTCCATTCACATTTGAGACTGAATCGAGTGATCTTGAAACATTGGTGCGTGGAATGTCCTATTCTTCGCAGATAAATAGAAAATATGACCAACCGTTGGTACGTGGAGCTAAACTTACCGATGTCCCTAGCCATTCCTGGATACTTCCTACATTATTGACACAGGCTGGTGTGAAGATTTTGCATATTGGTTGTAATCCCGGGTCCGTATCACCGGATATACCAACCCTATTTTGGTGGGAGGGACCGGATGGTTCGAGGTTACTCACTTTTAACTGGGCGGAATATTACGGTTCCGGTGTACTTCCTCCGGCAACCTGGAAATATAAGACATGGTTAGCAATGATACATACGCATGAAAATACGGGTGCTCCGACACCGGAAGATGTTGCTGCTGTATTGAAAGAAGCTCGTGAAAAAGCACCTAATGCCCGGATACGTATCGGTCAGCTGGAAGATTTTTATGATGCCCTGATGAAAGAAAACCCATCATTGCCTGTAGTAAAGGGGGATATGCCGGATACCTGGATTCATGGATATATGTCGATGCCTAAAGAAGTAAAAATCAATAAGGCTATGCAGCGTGTCATTTATAATACGGAAACGTTGAATTCCTTACTCAAACAGTGGAACATAACTCCCGAACCGGTTGAACCTTATGTTGAAAAGGCTATTGAACAATCTTTATTGTTTGATGAACATACTTTTGGGTTGGCAATGAGTCATGGACACCAGGGTTTTTGGAAATATGGGGACGATTTTACAGTCAGCAGGGCGCAAGGGCTGTATGATTTTATAGAAACATCCTGGAATGAAAAAGGAAGTAGGGTGTACCGCGCTGAACAATATATTATTCCTTCTTTACGAAAGGATTTGAAGAAACTAGCTCAGAATGTAGCCGTTAAAGGGCGTAAAGTTGTTGTCTATAACCCGCTTCCCTGGAAACGTTCGGGTTTGGTCAGTTTCCATATGGGAGTTTATAAAAAAAATTTCCAGGTTTATGGTTTGAAGGATGAATTGACAGGTAAGATTTTGCCGGTATATAACGACTACAATCACCTGTCTTTTCATGCAGAAGATATTCCATCCCTGGGGTATAAGACTTATACGTTGGTAACATCTCCTATATCTGAAGATTCCCGAAGTTCCCGTATTGATGAAGTAGAAGCTGTGTTGGAAAACAACTATTTCAAAATAGAAATAAATAAGGAAAACGGTGCATTACTTTCTGTTTGGGATAAACAACAACAGAAAGAAATGGTCGATGGGAAGAATGAATATGGATTCGGAGAGTATATCCACGAGAAATTTGGTCAAGAGGAAATCAACCGTTATAATGCGAATTATGTGAAGCCCGGACATCATGGCTGGGCTGATCAGGAGATGGGGCGGCCGGAAAATCCTGACCTGAAATATGAAATGATAAAGGGCAGATTAAATAAAATCAAATATTTGCAGACCTCCCATTCAGTTAGTGCTACCGCATTCTGTCAGACAGGTGCTGGCGATGACTATACATTAACCTATACATTAGAAGATAACTCCCCTTATCTGGAAATTTGTTGGGGGATACGGAATAAACCGGCTGAATCCCAACCCGAAGGTGGTTGGCTTGCTTTTCCGTTTAATTTGTCGAATCCTTCATTCCGGTTAGGGAGAACCGGCGGTGTTGTTAATCCGGTCACTGATTTTGTAAAGAACACCAATCATGATTATTTCTTCCTGAATACCGGTATGGCTATTATTGATAATCAAGGGAAAGGATTTGGTCTAAATACACCGAATGCCCCGGCTGTCAGTCTGGACCGTCCCGGTCTGTTCCGTTTCTCCGGAGAGTTTATTCCCCAACGACCTAATGTTTTTGTCAATCTGTTTAATAATCAGTGGGGAACTAATTTTACAGAATGGATAGAAGGAGGTTTTTCTGCCAAAGTATATCTATGGTCGATCGATAAATACAGTAATGAGACTTCTCTTATTACACCGACAGAAGAAACGCGTGTTCCTCTGATGGCAACATATACAGAGGATGATGGAGGTGAACTTCCGTTCTTTTCCGAGGGGATTACATTGTCGGAAAAAGGAATTTTAGTTACTGCTTTCGGACCGAATACAGATGGTGAGGGAGACCTGTTGAGACTTTGGGAACAAGCTGGTAAAAAAGGCAAATGTACTGTTACATTATCCGGAAAATCATATCGGTCTGCTCAATTCTGTAATCTGCGCGGTGAACCGTTGGGAGATTCGTTTCCAATAAAGAATAATGAACTGTCCGTCGAGATGCATGCCTATCAGCCTGTATCGATCATATTAAAAAGGTAATAAGGAATGTAATTAAATAAAAAAAATATGAATACGTTTGAGCCTGACTACAGAAATATTCTAAAGGTATTGTATAATCAGAAACCTGATTATTTGCCTTTATATGAGCATAATATCGATGCCCCTTTTGTTTCTAAATGTATAGGGGAAGAATTGTCGTTAAATGGCCGTAAAAGTCGCTCTGATCTGGATGAGTATTTTAGTAAATATATTTCTTTCTGGAAAGAAAATACCTATGATGCATTCAGTTATGAAGCTGCGATTTGCGAAATCCTTCCCGGTCATGGGGCTATATTAGGGGGGATGCTTGGTCCTATTCAGACCCGCGATGATTTTGACAGATATCCGTTTGACGATATTCCCCGTATTTTCTGGGAAACATACAGACCTCGGTTGGAGTCTATCCGGAGAGTAATGCCCGCCGGGATGAAAGCCTATGGAGGTTGTGGATACGGTATTTTTGAAACAGCTCAGGATCTGGTGGGGTATGAAAGCCTGTGTGTCATGCAGTATCTCGACCCGGAACTTTTTGCCGACATTTTCCGGAAAATCGGTGAACTCTACGAAACATTGTGGACTAAGATGTTGGAGGAGTACGACGATCTTTTTGTCTTCTATCGCATGGGAGATGATTTGGGGCATCGTATGGCAACAATGCTCGAACCGGATACGATCCGTCAGTTTATTTTACCGCTGCATAAGAAAGTGATCGATATCGTACATAATAAGAATAAGAAGTTCTTACTGCATTGTTGTGGGAATATCAAAGAGATCATGCCTGATATTCTTCAGAACGGGATAGATGCCAAACATTCGAATGAAGACCAGATATGCCTTTTTGATGAATGGATTGACAACTATTCGGATAAAATCGGCCTGTTCGGAGGATTCGATATGAACTATCTGATCCTGAATCCGTATGACCAGGTCTTTAACAAAGTTCTGGAGGAAGGTACACGGTTCCGTAAAAAAGCGAACGGATACGGTCTGGGCTCCGGAAATTCAATACCTGATTACATGCAGATAGAGGGATTTTATGCAATGGTAGATGCCGTAAAAGAGATAAGAAGAAGGGAACAATTAACTAAATAAATAGAATAGTATGGAAAACACATTAGAAAGAATAGCACTTTGTGTCGAAGTGGGTAAGATCAATGCAAAAACTCCTTATCCTCCGGCAATGAAAGGGGAAGACGGAGCTGATGAATTGACATTGAAGGCTTTGGAGCAGGGGTATTCCCCCAATGACATTTTAACAAAGGGATTGATCGTTGGTATGAACAATATCGGTGTGAAGTTCAAAGAAAATAAAGTGTTTGTGCCTCAGGTTCTGATGAGTGCAAAAGCTATGAGCGGTGGCATGCAACATCTGAAAAGATATTTTAATGACGGTTCGGTCAAACGTAAAGGTAAATTGATTATCGGTACGGTAAAAGGAGATTTACATGATATTGGTAAGAATCTGGTATGTATGATGGTGGAAGGAAATGGCTATGAGATTATCGACTTGGGGGTAGATGTTACGGAAGAAAAGTTTGTGGACGCTGTCAGAGAAAATCCGGATGCTTTTGTTGGAATGTCTGCTTTGTTGACAACCACAATGGTCAATATGGAGTCGATCAATACAGCTATAAAGACAGAGTTTCCTCAAGTGAAAACATTTATAGGCGGAGCACCGGTGAGCAGTGAGTTTGCCAAGAAGATCGGTGCAGACTATTATACAGAAGAGCCTCAGCGGTTAGTAGAGATTTTAAACCAGTTAACATCTAATTGATATGACATCAAGAGAACGTTTTTTGACAGCATTATCGGGTGGTGTACCCGACAGAATTCCTATTATGGAACATCTTTTCAGTTTGAAACTTATGCAGGAGCTGTTGGGATATACAACGGTTTTGTATGATGGTAAAACACAGGCAAAGCTGGCTACCAAGCTGGGTATCGATGGTATCTGGACGCCGATTAACGGTTTCTGTGGTATCGAAGAGACTCCTCATGAACCGAATGAGATATACAAAGATGAATGGGGCGTTACCTATCAGAAAAACGGCTGGCCGATCATCGCACAAATCGATACGCCTGTAAAATGCCGTGAAGATTGGGAAGCGTATACTTTACCTCCGGTCGATACGCCTTATCGCCTCAAAATTTTCAAAGATGTGAAGGCGGCTAATACGGAAGACCTGGCAGTCGTGTTGGGTACTTTGGGACCGTTCACCATGTTATCCTGGTATATCATGGATTTCGAGACATTGGCTATTACCATGTATACGGATCCGGAAATGGTACATGAAATAAATGAAGCAGTGTTGGAATGGACATTGGGGGCTATCCGCCTGGCTGTAAAGGATGGGGGAGTCGATTGTGTACAAATATCTGATGACTGGGGTGGTACGAATGCTTTGTTGATTTCTCCGGATGACTTCCGTACTTTCTTCATCCCTTATTTCAGGCGTTTGGTTGCCGGTATCAAAGAATTAGGAGTGCCGGTTATTATGCACAACGATGGAAGAATCTGGGATGTCCTCGACGATCTGGTAGATTGCGGTATCGATGGACTTCACCCTGTAGAACGGGCAGCCGGTATGGATCTGAAAAAAGTAAAAGAAAGATATAAAGGAAAGTTGACCCCTATCGGTAATGTCAATAACAAAGTGACGATGGCTTCCTCCGATCCGGATGCTGTTCGTAAAGAAGTACTGGAGTGTATCAGGGAAGCTGCTGTCAATGGAGGATATATGATTGCGACAGATCATAGTATTCACGATCTGATCCCTACGGAAAACGTGCGATGTCTGATAGATACAATCAATAAGTATGGAAAATATCCTATTGACTTGACTTTCTGATGAAAATAATAATTTTAGTCGATAAGAATGGAGAGTTTAATTTAAATAAAGTATTTTTGATGTCGATCAATTATTAAAAACAAAGGGGGATTATGATACGGTTTGTATGGGTATTTGTTGTGTTGCTGTGTGGTTCTGTTATTTGTCAGGCTCAGAAATATAAAGATCCGGCAGTACCAGTGGAAGAGCGGGTAGAAGATCTGTTATCACGGATGACGCTGGATGAGAAAATTGCCCAGATGGGAATGATTCGTCTGGATGAAGCTGGAAAGAAGGGATTAAACGGGATTGGAGCTTGTGAAAGCCCTTTCATTAAAGCAGCCGACATTGCCGGAATATCGGCTGTTTCGAAACGTTTTTTCCGTGACAGCACCCGTTTGGGAATACCACCGATACAGATCGCAGAATGTTTGCATGGTTTTCTGTCTCATGGTTCGACCGTTTTTCCCCAGGCTATAGCCCAGGGAAGTACCTGGAATCCGGAACTGATAAAGGAAATGGCTTCGGTTATAGCTCTGGAAGCCAGTAGTGCAGGTGTTGATCAGGCTTTATCCCCTTTGTTTGATATTATACGTGACCCTCGTTATGGGCGGGTAGAAGAGTGTTACGGAGAGGATTATTATTTGGTCGGTGAGATTGGTTCCGCTTTCGTTCGTGGAATGCAAGGTGAACCGGAACAGACCAGCAAGAGAATAGGTACAGGCAAGTTGATCTGTACAGCCAAACATTTTGCCGGGTACTCTGCTCCGGTGGCGGGTATAAATCTGGGACCGACCTCTATCGGTGAGCGGGAGTTACGTTCTTCCCACTTGCCGGCTTTCCGTAAAGCTATAACGGAAGCGAATATTTATTCGGTTATGCCTTCTTATAATGAAGTGGACGGTATAGCGGCTCATGAAAGTAAGTTCTTGTTACAACAGGTTTTGAGAGATGAGTGGAATTTTCAGGGATATGTCTTTTCCGATTATGGAGCGATGGATATGCTCCGTTATTTTCATCGGACATCGGCGGACAGAAAAGAGGTTGCCCGGAAAGCAATCACGGCCGGCGTTGATTTAGAAGCACCCTCTCTGGAATGTTATGCTTCTCTGGCGGAATTGGTTGAGGATGGTACAATCCCTGTTTCGATGATTGATACCTGTGTAAAACGCATATTACGTGTTAAATTTAAAGCAGGATTATTCGAAAAACCTTATGCTTCCCCGGAAATATCCCGGCAGGTCGTAGGAAAGGCAAGCCATAAACAGTTGGCTCAACGAATAGCCGAAGAATTTGTTATTCTGCTGAAAAATGAATCGTCTCTTCTTCCGTTAAACCGTTCGTCATTAAAATCTGTAGCCGTAATAGGCCCGAATGCCGATCAGGTTCAGTATGGCGATTACAGTTATACCAAAGGAAATCTGTCCGGTGTGACTGTATTACAGGGAATTAAAGAGTTTGTGGGAAAAGGTACGACGGTACGATATGCAAAAGGATGTTCTATCTCCGGTGAAGGTAAGGATGGTTTTGGAGAAGCACTGGATGCTGCAAATAAGTCTGATCTCATCGTTTTTGTAATGGGCGAAACCAGTTCTACCTTGTCCGGCATCGGTTGGGGAGACGAATCGACTAATAAAGCAGACGATCCGAATACTTGTGGGGAAGGCTTCGATGTAACAGATTTAAATCCGTATGGAGTACAACGAGAGTTATTGCAGGAAATATATAAAACCGGCAAACCGGTCGTTCTGGTTCTGGTACATGGACGTCCCTGGTCGATAACCTGGGAGAAAACTCATATCCCGGCAATACTTGAAGCCTGGTATCCGGGAGAAAAAGGCGGAACAGCGATTGCCCGGATATTATTTGGAGAAGTAAACCCGTCCGGACGCTTGTCTGTCAGCATCCCTCAGAGCGTAGGTCACGTTCCGGTCTTTTACAACCATAAGCCATCCGGCAGAGGTTTTTACCATTCACCGGGTACAAAAGAAAAGCCTGGACGCGACTATGTCTTTTCTTCTCCGGATCCGTTGTTCCCGTTTGGTTACGGTTTGTCTTATACTACATTTGAATATTCGGGTTTACAAGTTTCTAAAAAGAGATTTGGCCCGGATGATAAGATACAGGTTTCTTTGGACGTAACTAATACCGGAAAGAGAGCCGGCAAAGAAGTTGTCCAGTTATATGTTCGGGACTTGATAAGTTCCGTATCCATCCCTGTAAAACAATTGATAGGCTTCACGAAAGAAGAGTTGGTTCCCGGAGAAACAAAGCGGGTGACCTTTCAGGTTTCTCCCGATGAACTGGGACTATGGAATGAAAATATGCAATATGTGACCGAACCTGGCGAATTTGAACTGATGGTAGGCCGTTCTGCGGAAGATATCCTGCTAAAAGAAAAAATAGAATATATAGAATAACATATTTGAAACCTGAGTTCAAGATAGGACAAGCCGTACAAATATTTGTATTATTAATATTGAACGAATAAAACATATATATCAAACGAATAAATGATTAGATACGCTTTCAGTAAAGCTTCTAATGAATTGAACCACTTAAACGGATCTTTTGGGACTTTTTTTGAAAATAATTTGATTTCATCTAAATTATTTCCGGCCGGGATGTGTATTAATATAAGAACGGTTAGAAAAAAGTCATATGCAAGATAAAGATATATTATTTGAGAATTTAATGAACGAATACATTGCGGGTTCAATAACCGATGAAAATAAAGGTATTTTGTTTTCGTTGGTGGAGAAGTCTGAATTGTATAGGAAGCAATACGATGAGATGGTCAAGCTGTATGCCCTTCTTCATGTCCCTGCTTTTGAGGCTCAGAAAGATTCTAAATATACAAATTTGAAAGAGAGGTTACATGTATCATCCGGTATGACTGTCGGACGTAAATGGGTAATCTATGCCCGGAATGTAGCTGCGGTTATCTTATTAATGGTAACAGTTTCTTTAGGTTCTATATTTACATATGAAGAACTGGATAATTCCGGAGATATGCTGTATAACGAGACGACGGTGCCACTGGGTTCACAGACAAAGATTCTTTTGCCGGATGGTTCGACAGCAGTCCTTAATTCCGGTTCTATTCTGAAATATCCATTATCTTATGGAAAGAAAGAGCGTAATGTTTATCTGGTAGGAGAGGGGTATTTTGAGGTGGCCAAGAACAAAGAAAAAGTATTCCAGGTACATGCCGGAGATATGAAGGTCAAAGTGACGGGTACTGTTTTCAATGTCCGGTCATATCCCGAAGACCTTTCAGCCGAAGTTTCTCTGATTAACGGAGGGGTAGATGTTTCTGTCAATAATAAATATGTTCGCTTAAAACCTGATGAAAAAGCTATTTATAATCGTGGAACAGGACAATTGTACAGCGAAAGCACTGAATCCTATAAGTCAGCGTTGTGGACAACCGGAAGGCTGAGTTTTGTGAATACTTCGTTTGCCGAAATATTGAAAGACATAGAACGGAAATATAATGTAAAGATTCATGTAGAAAGTGATAAGGTCGAAAAGGAATACTTTTCAGGAAGTATCAATCTGGAAATGTCGCTTCAGGAAGTGTTTAATTTTATTGATGTGGATAAGAAATATCGGTTCGAAGTAAGCGGTGGTGTTATTTCAGTGAAAGATAGATAAAGAGAATGATTAGTTTTTATGTTTAACCTAAAAAGTATTATTATGATAGAGAGTGGATAAAAAGGAATCGGAGATGGTTGGCACTTCTCTCCGATTCACAAAAGATTTTAATTCAATTAGTTGTTAACTAACAAATTTCTTACAAAGATATGAAAAGAAATTATTCTTTGATAAAACAATTAAGTTCATTTATAGTATTGAGCGCAATAACCTCATCTGTGTATGCCAATACTATAATGCAAGATGTAAAAATTACTATAAATCGTCAAAATGCTCCCATAAGCAGAGTACTTGACGATATAGAAGAACAGACCGGTTATTCCATTTTGGTGCGTAATAACGACATAAATGTGAAGAAGAAGGTTTCGGTAAATGCAGACAATAAAACGATCGAACAGGTATTAGCCTCTGTTTTTAAAGGGATGGACGTGCGATATGATGTTGAAGGAAAGACAATCTCCATTTACAAACCTGATGTAACCGTAGTCCAGTCTGTTAACCAGCAGAAACGTATCGTAAAAGGTGTCGTTGTCGATAAAAACAATGAACCGGTAATCGGGGCCAATGTCATAGATAAAGGTGACAAGACGAATGGTACCATTACGGATATAGATGGTAAATTTACTTTGAATGTCGCAGATAATGCAGCATTGGAGATCTCCTTTATTGGGTATAAGTCTCAGGAGATACCAACGAAGGGCAAAATGAACCTGAATATTGTCCTGATGGATGATACGGAATTGCTGGATGAGGTTGTTGTGGTCGGTTATCTGACACAGAAAAAAACGTCATTAACAGGAGCTGTGTCAAACATGAAGATGGAAGAAAACCTGACGACTATTCCGACAGCCTCGGCTGCAAATTTATTGGCAGGAAAAATGGCGGGTGTCAATATCTCTTCTAAAAACGGGCTTCCGGGTACAAATCCGAAATTACAAATCCGTACCATCTCTTCCTGGAAAGAGGAAAAATACAATCCGCAGCCGGTAACTTATGTCATTGATGGTGTCGTTAGGGATGCTACGTCTTTCAATGCGATGAGCGCAAATGAAATTGAAGATATTTCTGTATTGAAAGATGCGGCTTCGGCTGCTATTTATGGATCACGTTCGTCCGGTGGTGTTGTTATCGTAACGACCAAGAAAGGTAAGATTGGCAAGCCGACTATCAATTATTCGTATGGTTTCTCTGTCGATACACGTACGAAAGGTTATGATCTGACGGATGGTGTGCAAACGGCCGAGATATATAACCGTGTCAATCCTGAATCTACCAGTAAATGGACACAGGAAGAGATCGACCATATCGCTTCTATTAATGGCGGATACGGATATAACCAGTTGGATGAAGTATATCAGAACCCGACTACGCAAACACATAATTTGAATATCTCGGGTGGTAATGACCGGATTCATTATTTTGGAGCAGCTTCCTACATGAAACAACAAGGGTTCTTGTCTCCGCTTACATACGATAAATATAATATCCGTATGAATGTGACGGCTAAAGTGACTGACGATTTTGAATTGTATACCGGATTTTCATTAACCAATGACAAGATCGGTCGTATTGCCAGTGACGGTACGGATTGGGCATACGATACGTATGGTAAATTGCGTATTTGGCAACCGGAGCAGCCAGTATTTACCGATAGTGGAAAATTGGTTGATTACGGTTGGATCGGCAATGTGGGTGCCCGTGTATTGGGTTATGACGGATATCGTTATGATAAGCGTCTGAATCCGACATTTACCGTAAAGGGAACATATAAAATGCCTTTCCTGAAGGGATTGAGTGCCAGTGTTCAATACAACAGGACTTGGACGCACAATACGGTGAACGGGTATTATACCAACTATGATATGTATATCACCAAACATAGTGGTGCCAACGGACGTATCATGTCTACACGAGATGAAGATATTGTCGGGGTTAAGCGGTCCAGCCAATATGGCAGGGATTATTTGCGCAAGGATTCCAAATGGGGAGATACTCAACAGTTGAACTTCTATTTAAATTATGCCAATACGTTCAACGATGTGCATAATGTGGCTGCGGTATTATTGACAGAGTGGTCCGAAGGGTTCAATGACAGTGTTTATGGTCTCAGAGAAACTTTCCCGACTTATATGACTGACCAGTTTTGGGCGGCAGGTAGCTCGCGAGAGTTCACCTCCGGTGGGGGAGATCCCTCTTATAAAAACGGACGTATGTCTTATGTAGGACAGTTCAGTTACTCATATGCAAATAAATATTTGTTAGGTTTCTCTTTCCGTGAAGACGGTTCCATGAACTTTGCTCCTTCTCAGCGTTGGGGGTTCTTCCCGGCAGGTTCTGCCGGCTGGGTACTGTCTGAAGAAAACTTCTTCAACAAGAAATGGATCCAGTTTATGAAGCTTCGTGGTTCTATCGGTCTGACCGGTGACGACTCTGTCGGTGGATGGCAATGGCAAGAATCTTATACGGCTGTCAAGCTCAATGATAACAATAATGTCTTACCGGCTTATTTCGGCAAGAATCCTTCTAAACATGTCGGTTTGAATTACGGTAATGTAGTCAATCCGAACCTGACATGGGAAAAGGCATTGAACTATAACGTCGGTTTGGATATGACCTTCCTGGATCATTGGAATTTGAGTGCAGATTATTGGTTCCGTAAATCATACGATATCTTGGATAATCGTCAGGCAACATTGCCTACTACTTTTAGCCGTGACATGCCTGCCGAAAACTACGGTAAGATGAACGCGCAAGGTATCGACTTGCAATTGGGGTATAAGGGAGCAAGCCACGATTTCAACTACTATGGTAATTTGACTCTGTCTTATGGATGGAACGAAATCAAATATAAAGACTACGCCGAAAACGCTCAATGGATCGATATTCCTATCGGCACATCTACAAGTCGTTGGGTTGCGTATGATTTTGATCGCATTATCCGTACACAAGAAGAGTTGGACGCTTTCAATGCGGAACATCCGAATTATTCATTTAAAGGTATGAAGCCGGAATTAGGTATGCTTGTTTATAAAGACCATTCAGGTCCGGATGGCACACCCGATGGCGTTGTCGATAGCTGGGACCGTGTAGTGTTGCGTGATAAGAACTTCCCGGTACAATATGGCTTGAATTTGGGTGGTAGTTGGAAAGGACTCAGTTTGGACATGATGTTCTCCGGTGAGTTGGGCAGAGACCGTTCTTTCCGTGATTTGGCGGGCAATGTGGAATGGAACCGTGTATGGGCTGAATGGTATGACAACAGTTGGACTCCTGAAAACCCGAATGCCATGCTTCCGAAACAGGTGAGCGCAAATGCTCCGAGAACATATAAGGACGATGACTGTCAGTTTTGGTTGAAGAAGACTAATTTCATGCGTTTGAAATATCTCACATTGAGCTATGACCTGCCGAAGGGACAGTTATACAATAAACTATTTGACAATGTACGGCTTTTCGTGACTGGGTCTAACCTTTTTGTATTAAGTAGCTTCAAATATTATGATCCTGAACTGGAACATGGCAATGCCTATCCGATTATGCGGTCATTCAATTTTGGTATTGATGTGAAATTTTAAATCTGAAGTAAACAATGAAACGATTCAAATTATTAGCAGGTCTGCTTTGTGCTTTTCTTATGTATGGATGCAGTCTGGATTACGAAAATACAAATTCCATCACACCGGACGGAGTATGGAAAAATTCTGAAATGATCAATGCGTTCCTGTCTAACATCTATGGAAACATGATGCCCGGTTGGCCTATTGCTGCCAACAATACGGATGAGGGTATGAATGGACCGACAGAAATGAACCAGTATGTACGTGGAGAATATTCCGTAGATATTAGTGGGCAAGGTTTGGATTATCGATTTATAGAAAGGATTAATTTCTTTTTAACGAATCTGGAAACGGTTGAACTTTCTGTTTTGACTCAGGTAGAGAAAGACCGAATGCGCGGACAAGCCTTGTTTTGGCGTGCGTGGGATTATTGGGGAAAGGTGTTCACATTGGGTGGTGTCCCTTTGATCTTGGAGGGGCAGGATGTATCTGATATCAATTCATTGTTGGTATCCCGTAATTCAACAAGTGAATGCATGGCACAGATCGTGAAAGACTTGGATGAGGCTATTTCTTTGCTTCCGGATGTATGGGGAGATAGCGACTATGCCCGGATTGATAAGGGATGTGCTATGGCTTTCAAAGGACGTGTTCTGTTGGCATACGCCAGTCCACTATTTAATCCGAACCACGATCAGACTCGTTGGCAGCAGGCCTATGAGGCTAACAAAGCCGCAGTCGATTTCTTGCAGGGCGTAGGTAAAGGACTGTATCAAGGTAAATATGCAGATATTTGGTATGACGAACAAAACTGCGAGGTTATCATGGTGAACCAATTTTTCGGTCCGGACCATTATCTGGATCAGAAGAATATCCGACCGCTTCCTTTGACAAAGGATATGGCTGATCAAAACGAGGCTATCTTGCCATTGCTGTTGGCTTTTCCGAAAGCGGATGGAACACCGCTGGAGCTGGATGTAAACCGTTTAGCCAATGATATGGATTATAACCATGAATTCGTAAATGAGTTCTACAATAACCGTGATCCACGTTTCCATGCCACGATATTTTGTCCGGGTACGGAGTATCCCTGCAACGATGTACTTATCGGTGACAATAAGTATTGGAATGGTTGGCATATCCTGAGCGATGGAGCTTATGCTCACCTTACCATGGATGAGTTCGGAAAAGCTGCCGGAGCCAGTTCGAACTTCTATCAACGCAAAGGTCTTGACTATAACATTAATGCCAGTAAAGTATATGAAGCTCAGGTTGATTGGGTTGAAATTCGTTTCACAGAGGTGTTGATGAACTATGGTGAGTGTGCAAATGAAGTAGGTAAGAGCAGTGAAGCATTGCAGGTGTTATATGATGTCCGGAAACGTGCCGGTATAGAAAACACAACAGGTAACTATGGTATTACAGCTACTTCACAGGGTGATATTCGCGAAGCATATATGACCGAACGTTACATCGAATTCGCTTACGAGGGTAAACGCTGGAACGACTTGCGTCGCTGGAAACGTTTCGACATCCTGAACGAAATCAAATACCGTTCGTCTCTTTGGTTGGTTATCAACGATTACAGTGTAGTGAAAAATGGTAATTTCGATTGGGCAAAAGACATGTTCGATCCGGAAGTCAATAAGCTTTTCCGTTTCGATTATATCGAATGCGTGGATGGTGACAAGACTCTGTATCGTTTTAACCTGGATAACAACCATTGGTTCTATCCGCTCAAGAAGAATGACTTGGATCGCAATTCCAAACTGGAACAAAACAACGAATGGGGCGGCACTTTCGACCCGTTGAAATAAGTGTTTGATTTGAATTGATTGACTAAAGCATGCAGATTTTATCTGTAAAGATTTGTCTGCATGCTTTTTCATACCTTATAAGCAAAATACTTTTAATCTTTAAATTTATATACTCTCTCACACGTTTGAAACAGGCGCGCCTGATTGACTATCCGGTGACGTTGTATGTCGGTGCGCGTCCGGACAACGGGGAGAGTGACAGGCCTGAGATAGAATAGGCTTGGATGTGATAAGCCCCGGTATCGGGGCTTACTTTGTTTTTAGGAGGATGTTAAGGTGGTTAAAAGCACTAATAATCCACTGAAAAGGCAGTTTTTTGCTATGTTTAGGCAAATAGCCAACCTGTATTTTTGTTTAATAATCTACAATTATACGATGGAAAAGAAATTATTATCATTGGCAGCGGTAACTGTTCTGTTATCCGGCTGTAATTTAAATACGTCTCAATCCTTTCAAACCGATTATTTCGGTATCGATGTCGATTCGCACGGTTATATCACGGGCATGTATAACCTGACGCGCGAGAGTCGCAATTTCAGTCCGGCCGATCAGCCGTCGCCTTTGTTGGCACTTTACGATAGCGGTTTGAAACGTTATTATTATCCGCAGAAAGCCCGTTATGTGGGAGGCAGATACAAACTGGAATATGAAAACGGTTCGGTGGCGACCGTGCGGTTGGACGAAAAGGACAAATATTTCAAATTGACCTTGGAGGATTTAACGCCGCGCGAGGGTATCGATGGTGTGCAGTGGGGAAATTATTATACCAATATTAATAATGTATTAGGCGAAATGATCGGAGTGGCGCGTGATACATCGGCTGCGGTCTGCTACGCGATCGGGGCGTTGGCATTGGACGACAATACGATCGGCGGGGAGTCGCGTTATACGTCAGAGACAGGCGCAGGGGGCTACATTGTCCATACGCCTGATCCGGAGAAGTATCCGTTGCCATTGACTCTTCATGAGGGAGAGAGTTTTTCCGTAGGGGGCGACGGGTTCAGCGATGTGGCTTTTTATAACCGGAAAGAGCTGTTTTATCGTTCGTTGTATGGTAGCACGGCGGGAGTGGATTGCAACGGACGCATCAATATCCGTTACCATTCGCGTGACCGCCGCGGGGAAAATATGATTTACACACCGGAAGGAGTTGCGCTTGTGAGTGAAAAATTCCGTTATCACCAACAGCGGCAAGCGGTGCCTGGTGTCGATTATATCGGTTCTTCCATCGCCTTGTGGGGAAGTCCTGATAGTACGGCGTTGATGGATGTCATCCAGACGATTGTCTTGGAAGAAGGGTTACCTCATCCCATTTTCAACGGGAAATGGGTGAAAGACCCGACCTCTTTCATGCCCGACTTGCAGACATACGGGAACCGCTACGATAGTATCGCTTCGTATGCCAAGCAAATGGGATTGAAGGTGATCAATGCTTATGACCAGGGTTTCTTGGTTCCTGACCGGGCAAATGAGGGTTATCTGGATGGAAAGGACCAGCCACGTAAGACGTATCGTTTTTCGGATGGTACCAGCTTGTCGCATCGTGAGTATGCCGACCTTCTGGCTAAGGATGGTTTGATTTTGGGGCGTACCAATATCACGACCTCTTTGGCTCCCGGCACGAAAGATTGCAGCCCGTTCCCGTCAGATAGCGTGTGTATCTTGAATCGTCATTATTTGAGTGAAGATATATCGGAGAGTGATACTTTGATTTATGTGGATGCTCCGGATTACCTGAACGAGTTGATCGCTTCGGACCAGTTTTGTCCGCTTAACTTCGTAAAGATAGGGAAGGAGTTGATTCATTTTATCGGTGTGTCGGCAGAAAAGCCTTATCGGTTGTTGAACGTGGCACGAGGTTATTGGGGAACGATACCGGCAGTCCATGGCAAGGGGGATGCGGTCGACAAGTTGCAGGCGACTACTTGCTGGGGATACCAGGGACTTATCCCGAATTTGGAGTTACAGGATGAATTTGCACGTTATTATGCGGATGTTGCCGGACGGTCAGGATTGGGGCTTTATGATTTCGACGGTCAGGAGTTCTTGTTCTTTAACGGGATGGGTGGTTATTCGGTTAAAAGGTTTTACCGGACGATGTTCGACCAAGCAAAGAAGTTGAACTTGCCAGCTGACATCCGGTTTACCGGTGCCGGTTTGAGCGAAGGCTCCTGGCATTATCAAAGCGTATGGAATGTAGGTGGCGGTAAGAATATTTATGATGCAGATTTACGTGTCTGGGGAAGCACGACCAGCCAGGGAAAGGATTTGCGCGATGTGACGTATGCGAACTATTTCCCGTCCAGCTTTGGTGTTAATTTCCCTATTACGGCAGCGTCGACTGTAGAGCAATATGAACATATAGAGGCTATTGCAGTAGGACATGGAACTACTTATTTCTTGAAAATAGGTCAAGAGGATGTGGAAAGTTGTCCCCAGAAATATGCCATCTTCAACGTGATCCGTACATGGGAGGAAGCCCGCCGGGCGAATGCCTTCCCGACCTATATCCGTAAGATGTTGCAAAATCCGGCATTGAGTTGGCGGTTGGAAAAGAAGGTGGATAATGAATGGACGTTGTTCCAGATGGAGAATGGCCAAAAAGGGCGTTCTTTCGATTTGAAGGCGGATGAAAACGGTTTTTGTTTTGTTCCGTAAGAGAATGATGTAAGAAATATTATGGTAATAGTAAAGAATAATAAAAGTAAAATGAGGAAACAACTGTTTTTATTAGCCATAGGTTTAGGTACAATCAGTAATTTGATATATGCGGATAGTGTTTCTTGGTTACCTAAGGAGGGGACGGCGAAAAGTACTATCCGTCTGTTGGAGTGTTCTTACGATAAAGCTCAATTAGTAAAGGCAGAGGAGATTACTTCCGCCTCTTCAGATTGGGATGTAAGCCTTGCCGGAGAGCCAGAAGGACATGCAACCCCTTACGGCACGCAATATGTATATGAGTACACTTTCAAGGCGAAACGTACCCTGCAATCGGCAGGTGTGGCTGTTGCTTTCGACCGTTATAACTGGAGTAGTGATAATTATGTCATGATACCGTCTGTGGTTTATAACGGCAACCGGCAACGGATTGTTAACCGTCCGTATGCGACAGGTTTGGATTTAACGGATTACAGGAGGCCTGATCTGGCATTAACCTCAAATCCGATACCCCAATTGTCTCCTGAGTTTGGTGCGCCATCCAAGTTGGAGGTGTTGGTGAACAATGCGGCTACTCCGGCTATCGCTTGGTTGGAACGTGCCCGGCAGAAAGGGTATGTTTTGCTGACTGACCAAGGGATAGAACAGAATGGAACGATTTACGACCATGCTTTAATCGTAGAAGAAAGTCCGGATCGTTCCGTATCATCGATGATAGTCAGTGCACCCGGTGTGCGTGAGAAGAAGCCGCAGTTTATCGGTTTTAGCGAAAGCCCGGATCGGGGACTTTCTTTTCGGAAAGGGGAAGAGGTGAAGGTGCGTGTGCGTTTGTTCGCTTTTGATGCGCCTGCCGTTCCGGTTGTTTTGGAGCGTTTCCATCAGGTACGCAAGTTGCAGACGGGAGAAAACCATCCTCGTAATTTGAAACCCGCCAGTGAAGTGATGCGTTTGATGACGTTTAATATCGACCGCCGTTATTTGAAATGCGATAATTGGGAATATTATTGTCCGGAGAATGCCGATTGGATTTCTTTCGGATGGATAGGCGGTTTGATGAATACCTATCCGATGCTGGCGTTAGATGATCCGGAACATTTGCGTAGGGTGGCCAACACGTTCGATTTCGCTTTGCCCCGTGCACAAGGGAAGAGCGGTTATTTTTATGGAACGTTAGGTTCGGACGGGAAAGTGTTCGGACGGGACGGATGTGTGGAACATCCGGAGATAAACCTGACTCGTAAGAGTGCCGATGTGTTGTATTGGATGGTGAAACAGTTTATGTTGTTGAAAGCCCAAAACCGGCAAGAAGCTATCCGGCCGGATTGGGAAACGAGTATCAAGCGTTTGGCAGATGCTTTTGTGAATACTTGGAACAAATACGGTGAACTGGGTAATTATGTAAATGTGGAAACCGGAGAGATCGAAGTGTATAATTCGACCAGCGGTGCCATGGCAGTAGCCGGACTTGCTTTGGCTTCGCAGTATTATGGAAATCCGGAGTATTTGGAGGTTGCCGAACAGATAGGGGAGGCTCATTATAACCATTTTTCTTTGCTTGGTTTTACTTCCGGCGGTTGTGCGGATATCCTTCAAAATGCAGACTCGGAAACGGCAGTTGCTTTTTTAACTTCTTACAATACGCTTTATGAGTTGACCCGTAAACCGGTTTGGCTGGCAAGGGCACGTGCGGCAGCTCATTTATGCTCTACGTGGACCGTCTCTTTTGATTATGTATTGCCGGAAGATACTGAGTTGGGGAAGCTGAAAACGCCGATTACCGGTGCTGTATGGGCTAGTACGCAGAATAAACATGGTGCTCCGGGATTTTGTACCTCTTCGGCGGATGCTTTGTTCCGTATATTCAGGGAAACCAGAGATTTTAGTTATGCAGAATTGTTACATGATGTTTGGCATGCTTATGTGGAAGGTATTCGTCCGAATGGTTTTATCAGCGAACGTTTGACTTATTGTGATGCCGAATTGAGAGGTACCCGTGGCTTAGGCGGTGAAGGAGGTAATGGCTGGAATGAGTTGAACGGCTGCATGATGGCGATGGAACTACCAGGTCTTTATATCCGTCCGGATAAGAATATGTTTTATGCCTTCGATCATGTAGATGTTAAATTGGTAAAAGGAAATAAGCGCGAGATGGTTTTGTCTATCACGAATACCACTCCTTTTGATGCGGAAATCTCTGTCTTGAGCGAGAGTGAGGCAGAAGCCGCTAAACCGTTGCCTGCCGTTGCCTTTGTTAATTGGAAAAAGATAAAGGTGAAAGCTGGTAAGACAATGGAGTATCGGGTGAAGAAATGAATAACGAATAATAGGATAGTAAAAACAAATTAAGATAAATAGCAAGCTGTATGATAGAGTATAAGAAAGTCCTTTCATTGTGTGCCACTTCTTTGTTTCTTTTTAGTTGTATGTCCGAAAAGACTTGGAACTTCAATACCGACTATTTCAGTATCGGTATAAATGACAAGGGATATATAACCAGTATGAAGAATACGACGGTGTCACCGGCACGCGAGTTCAGCCCAACGGATAAATCCTCTCCGTTGATGTCGTTATATGATTCAGAAAAAAAGGTGTATTATACACCGCAAAGTGCCGTTTTCGATGATGCAAAACACTGTTTTACGCTGGAATATCCGAATGGCTCTGTGGCTGAAGTTGCATTGAAGCCCTGCGATAAATATTTCAAATTGACATTGAATAGTTTGGAGCCGAGAAACGGTGTCGATGTAATTCAATGGGGCAGTTATTATACAAACATCACCAACCTGTTGGGTGAAATTATCGGAGTAGCTCGCGATACCAGTGAGGTGGTCAATTATAGTATCGGCGTGTTGGCGCTCAATGACAATACCATAGGTGGTACTGCTGATATAGAAGGGGATGCGGCTCCGTTCCAATACATCATCCACACGCCTGATAAAGAACGTTATCCGTTGCCGGACAGTTTGTATGAAGGACAGGTGTTTACGCTTGGAGGAGACGGTATCAGTGATGTGGCTTTCTATTCCCACAAGGAACCTTATTTCCGGATCATGTATGGGAATGCCGCTATGGTGGATAGCTTGGGACGTATTTACTTGAATTATCAGTCGCGCGACCGTAGCAAACCGCGCCAGGTCTTTTATTCCCTGATTCCGAACATGAAGGCGAATATCCCGAACCATATTGATGTGGAACCTATACCGGGTGTCGATTTCATCGGTTCTTCCATTGCTTTGTGGGGAAGTCCGGATAGTACGGCTTTGATGGACGTGATACAGGATATTGTCCTGTCCGAAGGATTGCCTTACCCGACTGTGAACGGCAAATGGATCAAGGACCCTGCTGCATATTCTCCGGATGTGTATGCTTATGGGAACCAGTATGATAGTATTGCTGATTATGCAAGCCGGTTAAGTTTCCCTGCTATTTATGCAGGTGATCAGGGATTTTTGCATCCTGACCGTGGTAACGAAGGGTATCTGGACGGGAAAGACCAAGCAAGGAAGACGTTCCATTTAAGTTCGGGCAATATGTCGCATCGTGAATTTGCAAACTTGTCGGCTACCAAAGGGGTGATGTTGGGACGTGACTGCATCACTAACTCGCTGGCTCCCGGAACGATGGATGCCAGTCCGGTGCCGAGTGATAGCTTGTGTTACCAGCAAAAACGTACGTTGATGAAAAGTATTACGGCTCAAGATACGTTGATTGTGGTAGACGATCCGAAATACCTGGAAGAGATCGGCAGTTGGGAAGGTCATTGTAAAAGTTTGAATATTATAAAAATAGGAAAGGAACTGATCCATTATCTGGGAGTTTCCGAAACGGCTCCTTATACGTTGCAAAATGTGACACGTGGATATTGGGGTACGCAGGCTACCGGTCATGAGGCCAATGAACCTGTCTATAAATTACAGGTGACCATCAACTATGGTTATGACGGATTGATCCCGAACTTGGCTCTTCAGGACAAAATAGCTGAATATTATGCAGAAACAGCAGCCCGTAGCGGTGTGACTTTTTATGATTTCGACGGGCAGGAATTCTTGTTCAACAACGGTCACGGGTACTATTCCGCTAAACGTTTCTTCCGTAAACTGTTTGCTAAGGCCAAAGAGCTGGGTGTCCCTTATATCCGTTTTGCCGGAGCCACCTTGTCGGAAGGCTCTTGGCATTACCAAAGTGTATGGAATGTGGGTCGGTATGATGTCGAGAAACGCGACTGGTGCGCTGTTACTAGTCAAGGAAAAGACATGCGTGATGTGACCTATTCTAATTATTTCCCGGTTTCATTCGGAGGAAACTTTGCCATAAAAGATACTTCTTATGTAGAACAATATGAGCATGTGCAGGCTATGTCGGTAGGATATGGCGTGACCTATTTCCTGCCTCTCAGTCAAAAAGAGGTGGAAAGTTGCCCGCAAAAAGAAGCTATATTTGCCACCATTCGCACGTGGGAAGATGCCCGTCGGGCGAATGCTTTCCCAACCTATATCCGTAAGATGTTGCAAAATCCGGCATTGAACTGGCGTTTGGAAAAGAAGGCGGACAACGAATGGACATTGTACCAGATGGAGAATGGCCGGAAAGGGCGTTCGTTCGAGCTAAAGGAGGATGAGAAGAGTATTTGTTTTGTACCGTAAGTGATTTTATAAGACGATAAAAAATTATGTTTAAACGAATTATAAGTATCGTATTGGCATCCAGTGTGTCAGGATTAGCTTCGGCTGCGTATTCCGGCCGCGTCTTTGTAGATAAAAATGGAAATAATCAATATGACAGGGGAGAGATGCTACTCTCCGGTGTCTCCGTGTCGGATGGACTGAATGTCGTGCAGACAGACAAGGATGGACTGTTCGACCTGCCCGGCCATGAGAAGGCACGTTTTGTTTTCATAACCCTTCCGAGCGGTTATCGAAGTAATTCTTTCTATCAGCGGATAGATGGGCAACAATCGGCCTATGACTTTGCTTTGCAGACAGCCAATCCCAAAAGCTTGAAGGTAGACGGGAGTCACCGGTTTATCCATATATCGGACACGCATATTGGGGATTATTCTGCCCAAACAGCAGTAGATGGTCATGCCGCCAGTTCAAAGGATTTGCGCGATTATGTGAAGAATGAAGATATAGCCTTTGTGATTCATACCGGCGATGTGTGCCGTGAGAACTTTGCAGCCTACAAGTCTTTCCTAAACAATGAGAATATGCCCTCTTCACAAATGTTTAATTGCATTGGCAACCATGATTTAGGTAGTGGGGCGTATGGAGAGGAAGGCTTTGAGAACTTCTTCGGACCGGCGTATTACTCCTTTGAAGTGGGTAATGTTCATTATATCGTCACCCCTATGGAGAGAGGTGATGGGAAACCTGACTTCACGTCGGAACGTATCGGTCAATGGCTGCAAAATGATTTGAAGTATGTCTCGGAAGGCAAACCTATCATTGTTTTCAACCATAGTGTGATGACTGCCAACGGCCATTTTAAGTTTGGCAGTCAAAATGTCGGATGGATAGATTTAGCCGATTATAACCTGAAAGCATGGTTGTATGGCCATTGGCATCAGCATCGCATGTATCGGTATGATGACTCAGAGGTCTTGATGCTTTGTTCTCCAGGACAGGCACATGGCACGTTTAATCATACGCCAGCCTCTTTCCGAGTGCTGACGGTCGACAAGGCGGGCGAACTCTCTTCGGAAATACGGTATCCCTATTTCGATAAAAAGCTGACAATAGCCTTTATCGACAATGGATGTTCAGCTATAACGACAGCGGGCAAAGTTCCTTTGTATGTCAACGCATACTCTTCGGTGTCTCCGGTTGGGAAGGTAACATGCAGTTATTCCTGCCAGGACAAGAGTTACTTGACCGGCCAACCGTTAAGACAGCAGACGGACTTCTGTTGGTGTACCGACCTCACATTGCCCGCTTCCCTCGAAGGACAGTTGGTGACAGTGACGGTGACGGCTACTTTCCAAAATGGAGAGGTGTCGCAAGAAAGTAGCACGTTTCGCTACCTGCCCGAAAAGAATATACCGGTAAAACCGGGCGGCGACTGGGCTAACCTGCTACAAAATGCGGCACATGTACCGGTCTTACAAGATACGCTTCCTTCCCACTTACAATTAGCATGGATACAAAACATCGGTTCCAATATCCTCTTCTCTTCCCCCATCGTTTATCAGGGAGCTGTCTATGCCGCTTCGATAGATGACAACGGCAAAGGGAAGGCTGCGGTAGTATGCATGGATATGGCAAGCGGGGAGGTCAAATGGCGGTATTCGGTACGCCACTCCATACGTAGTTGTATCGCAGCCGAGGATGGATGCATCTTCGCCCAAGATGTAAACGGATGGTTGTATGCGCTAGAGGCATCAACCGGCCAATTGGTTTGGGAGAAGAATTTGGAAATGAACAAACAAGTTCCTTTGGACAATGGGTTAGTCACCTCCGATGGGATTGTTTATGCCGGGACAGGACATTCATTGTGTGCTTTGCGGGCAAAGAGCGGCGAACAGGTTTGGCGTAACAAAGACTGGGATACTTCACACGGGACAGCCTCTACCCTTTCTGTTCATAATGGCGTATTGGTGGCTCAGACTTTTTGGGAAGCTGCATACGCCAATGATACTCAAACGGGCAAGATGTTGTGGGGAAGAGGTGCGTATGGTTATGGTGGTTCGGCAACAATGATAGACGACTTGGTTTATTTTACTTCCAATTCCTCATTGTGTGTAGCCAATGCACGAACAGGAAAGCGGATTATTCAGAAAAAGTTCGATTTCCTTATCAATAATCTCTCTGCCCCGTTGGTAACGGACAGTGAAATTATCTTGGCCACCTCCGCCGATGGCGTTATTGCTGTAGATAGGGAGACGCTAGAGGTTAAATGGCGTTTTAAACCGGGCAAATCACTCATCTATACAGCTCCATCTTTGGATGACCCAGCATCTTCTTTAGAGAGTAGCCCGGTATGGAGCGGAGAGATAATCTACATAGGTGCTTCGGATGGTGTTTTATATGCTCTAAACCGTAAAACCGGTAAACTGCAATGGAAACATGAGTTCGGCTCTGCCGTGTTGGGGACAGTAGCTGTAAGTGGTAATATGCTATTCGTGGCCGATTTTGCAGGTAATGTGTATGGATTTGTTGGAGATGAAAAGTAACGTAATAGTATCGAATAAATAATAATGAGAAAACTATTATTTTTAATAACTATCGTTTTAGGAGCAATAAGTTATGCAGCGAGTGCGGATATTTAATGTTCTGTTATGTCTGTTGTTGGTGCAAATAGCCAACGCTCAAGACAATAGAAAAGGTTCATGGTTGCCAGCCAATGCTACAGGAATCCAATCGAACAATGGGCAGATGGTATCAGACTTTTTGGAACCGCTGCGTGGCAGTGTGCGTCCGCTTGTTTGCTGCTATAACGGGAATGTGTTGAAATCGGCAACGGTTTTTGATGCAGGGAAAATGGAACAATGGGATCATGCTTGGAATTGTCGGATAGTTGAAACGGCAGTAGCAGATCAACCGGATGCCTTGGATTTGGAGGTGGACTTTTCGGTTACCCGTGGAAAATTGGATTCTGCAGGAGTGGCTTTGGCTTTTGATTTTACGGGCTGGAGCTGTGAAAACTATGTATTGATGCCTGCTTATGTTTACAATGGGAATAGGTTCCATGTGGAGACCAACGGATATTGTGCACCTTATCCTTCCTACTATTATTACAATAAAAAAGTACCTCTTTTGTTTTCAAACAGCCCTCGGTTGTCGGAAAAACGGGAGGCGGCTAAAATAGAAGGGCTTACCGGTAATTTAGCAACACCTGCCTTTTGTCTCTTTTCACCGAAGGATCAAAGAGGATGTATTATCCTTGTGGAACAAAAAAGTCGTTTGGGCAACTATGGAATGTTTATAGAGGAAAATGAATCTCAGGATATGGCAACCTTTGTTATTAGTGCTCCTGGGGTTCGTGAGCAGGCGGCTGGGTTTGGTAATTTTAGGAATAGTGGCGATCTGCCCTGTAAATGGGAAGCCGGAGATGAATTACGAATGAAACTTCGGGTTTATAGTTTTAAAGCGGGTGGAATCCCGGACCTTTTGGATAAATTCATGGATGTCCGCAAGGTAGTAACGGGAGAAAATCACTCAAGGAATCTTTGCCCGTTCAGCATGGTTACATCCTTGACGGCAGATTATAAGAATAATGTCCGTTGGCTGGAAAATCCTGAAGGGGGAAGTTTTTACCGTATGGAAAATTCGGACGGTTATCAAATAGGATGGGTTGGCGGCCTGATGGGAACGTATGCGATGTTGGCATTGGATGACGCTTTGTCCCGTGAACGGGTAGTTAAGACATTTGATTATGTCCTCTCGAATATGCGTGGAAAGAGTGGGTATCTTTATGGTACCTATAAGAATGGGATGGTGTTGAGTGATAGGGATAATATACCGGAGGCTGCATTGGTGAGGAAAAATTCGGATGTCTTGTTTTTTATGATTAAACATTTTATGCTCTTCGAACAACAGGGGTATGGTGATTTAATCAAGCAAGAATGGAAAGAGGCTGCCAAAGCCCTTGCACAAGCGTTTGTCAAGACTTGGAATGAAAATAAGGATTTAGGGAATTACGTGAATGCTGCTACCGGCGAAATAATCATTTATCATTCGACATCCGGCGCAATTGCACCGGCAGGACTCGTATTGGCGTCCCAATATTTTAAGGAGAAATCTTTCTTGCAGGCAGCCAAGGAAATAGCCGACCATTTTTATTCGGATTATATCGTTCGTCTAGGGCTGAGTTGTGCTCATTCAGGAGATATCATGCAAGATGCTGATGCCGATTCCGCTTACGGTCTTGTTGAATCTTTTATGGCGTTGTATTATGCAACGAAAGATAAGAAGTGGTTGATAAAAGCCCAGACGGCAGCTAATTTGGCTGCAACTTGGACATTGTCGTATGATTATGAATATCCGGCAGGTTCAACGTTAGCGAATTTAGGAGCAAATACCGCGGGAGCTATATGGGCCAGTGTACAAAACAAACATGCCGCTCCGGGTATTTGTACCGGTTCGGGTGATTATTTGTTCAAACTGTTCCGTGCGACTAATCAAAAACGATATGCTGACCTATTGTGTGATATTATTCATGCGCATTCGGAAGTGATGGAAACGCCGGGAAGACAAACAACCGGTATGGGACCGGGTACGTCCATGGAACGTATTCAAACGACTGATGCGGATGGAAAGGGTGCAATGGGCATGATCCTTAAAACTTCTAATGGCTGGACGGAAGATTGTGGTTTGTTGATGTCGTTGGAGGTTCCGGGCATATATGTACAAACGGATAAGAATGTTTTATATGTATTTGACCATTTGAAAGCAGAAGTCGTTCATCGAAACGGAAAAGAAGTCACATTGCGAATAAGTAATCCTACGCGCTTTGATGCCGTTACGACAATATTTACAGAACATTCAACGCAAGCAAAGAAGCCTTTGGGGTATTGTAATTTCCCCAATTGGAAAAAAGTGTCGGTAAAAGCGGGGGATACGGTGGAAATGGTTGTAAGTAGTAAGTAATAGAGGATTTTGTTCCATAAAAACATATATAATAATGAAAAGAAAAATTATTTGTTTGTTGTCATTGGGGATTTTGCTCCCTTTTAATCTGTTGGACGTGCAAGAGTCACGTTTTGGTTTTTGTGACCGTTTGGAACTGTTAAAATGGGCGGATATTATTCGTTTTCATTACATGAGTTTACGGTAGAGTAAATGCGATAATAAACTATTGAAATCATTAAAAATAGCATAATACAATGAACAGAAAAAGATTCTTACAATTATCAGGCGTGTTGTTGCCTATTCCCTTTCTGGGTTGCGTTTCGAAAACAGGACAGGAGGTAGCTGGTGATAACTCTCGTTCAATAGAGAAATTTTCTTTTGCCTTTTTAACCGATGTACATCTAGGCCCGGATAATTATGGCGATGGAGATAATGGTCTGAGGCAGGCACTTGCCGATGCAAAGAAACGCAATGTGGACTTTGTGTTGTTCGGTGGAGACAATATAGGTACGGCTCATTATAAAAAAGAAGAACAACAAGTTGCGGATTCATTACATGAGCATTTTAAAAGTATTGTATCGGAATTTTCATTGCCTTCTTATTTTACGATAGGCAATCACGACCGTTATTTTTATTGCGATGGAGAGGAAGATCGGTTTGGGTTTAAATTGTTTGAAAGGCATTACGGACCGGTTTATCATTCTTTTGACCATAAAGGAGTACATTTTATAGTCTTAAACAGTATGGATCGTGATGGAGATAAATATTGCCATATCGGTCCGGAACAAATGGATTGGTTACGAAAGGACTTGGAGGCTGTGGGAAAAGAAATGCCGATAGTCGTGTCACTGCATGTCCCTTTGTTGTCTCTTTATTATCCGGTAGTGGATGGAACATTTGGGTTTGAAAATGTCGGCAACACCAAACAGGTCGTGGATTTGTTGAATCAATACAATCTAAAGGTGGTTTTGCAGGGACATCAACATATCCATGAAGAAATAATGGAGCGTAATCGTTGGTTTGTGACAGGGGGTGGTGTGAGTGCTTGTTGGTGGCAAGGACCTATGCAAGAAACAGAAGAAGGCTATTTGCTGGTACATGTCGGCAAGGATGATAGCTTTACTTGGGAATATATCGATTATGGTTGGGAGGCAAAAATCACCCCCAAAAAATAATCGGATAGAATGTGATTTTATAAAATAAGGAATTGCATAGACACAGAAAGCAATAATAATCCACGGAATAGGCCGCTATTTGCTATTTTAAATAGCGATAGCTGTTTTTATATTTGTCTCCTTAAATTTGTTAATATTCAAACCTATGTCGTTTAGTAAACATGTGCTAGTCTTATTTTTATTATTATCGGTTCATACGGTGAGGGCTGATAAGGGAGATACTATTTGTGTTTCTTCTTTTGGGGTGTATCCGGATACTTATAAAAATGTAGTAACAGGTTTGCAAGCTGCTATTGATGCCTGTAAGCAAACGGGGGCGAAAGTATTGTCTTTTCCGAAAGGTCGCTATGATATCTGGCCTGAAGGTGCAACCCGGGCAGAGTATTTCATATCCAATACATCGACCGAGTCGGAATGTCCGTCCAAAATAAAAACAATAGGTTTGCTATTTAAAGGGATTGAGAATCTGACTATAGAAGGTAACGGTTCCTTATTGATGTATCATGGTAAAATGATCACAATGGTGTTTGACCATTGTAAGAATATCCAACTTCAAAATATCAGTACGGACTTTCAGCGCCCTACCGCATCGGAAATCTGTTATACCCGGATTGAGAATGAGGGGGTAGTTGTCACGCTCCATCCTGATTCCTGGTATGAGGTTCGGAATGGCAGAATAAATATCTTTGGGGAAGGATGGAAATCGAACCTGATACATTGTAATGAATTTGATCCCGAGAATGGAACTTCACGCTATAGTTCGGGTTGGAAAACATTGTCGGAGTCGGAGGCTAAAGAATTATCTCCTGGGGTCGTCCATTTTGCCACTCCTGCAGGTTTCCGTCCGAAAATAGGGAATATTCTGACTATTCGTGATGTAATCCGCGATCAAGTGGGCATGTTTATCGTAGAGAGTAGCGATATGACTCTTCGTCAGGTCAATATGCATTATATGCATGGCTTGGGGATTGTAAATCAATTTGTAAAAAATATTACGATGGATCATGTCAACTGTATGCCTCCGGAAGGAAGTGGAAGAATATTAGCTGCTTCTGCTGATATGATGCATTTTTCGGGGTGTAGTGGTAAGATAAATATTACGGACTGCCGTTTCGAAGGGGCTCATGACGATCCGATCAATATACACGGGACTAATCTGAGAATCCTGGAGAAACTGGATAAACAGACCTTGAAGCTCCGTTTTATGCATGGTCAGAGTTATGGCTTTACAGCTTTTCATGAAGGAGATGAAGTTGCATTTGTCAGGGCGAAACGTATGGAACGATACGCGGCATCTAAGGTCTTGTCTGTTAAAAGGCTTTCTGAAAGAGAAGTAGAACTTCGGTTGGATAAACCAGTACCGTCGGAGGTGGAGTTGAATTTGGATTGTATTGAGAATATGACCTGTACACCGGAAGTGGAAATAAAGAATAATTATTTTACACGGACATGTACTCGTGGTTTATTACTCACCACACCTCGTAAAGCTGTTGTTGAAAATAATATTTTCAATAAAACCGGAATGAGTGCAATCTTAATTGAAGGGGATGCAGAAGGGTGGTTTGAGTCTGGTCCAGTGTCGGACGTGTTGATTCGTAATAATACGTTTATCGATTGTGCTTATCAGGGTGGACCGGGTAATGCGGTGATTGCCCTGAACCCTTCAAATACGGTGATCGAACCGAATCGTCCGGTACACCGGAATGTCCGGATCGAGAATAATACATTTAAAACCTTCGATTATCCGGTTCTTTATGCGAAAAGTACATCCGATCTTTTATTTAAAGGTAACCGGATTATTCGTACTACCGAGTTACAACCATCGTCAGGTAATAAAAATACCTTTCTGTTAAATGGTTGCGACCGGGTTGTTATTGAAGGTACAAGTTTTGAAGGTGAAGTATTGGGGCGTAACCTTCGAATTGAAAATATGAAGAAAAAGAATGTATGTTATTCAAAAGATATCATGTTTGAAAAATAATGTTATTAGAATCAATATGAGAAAGTCTTATTTAATCATAGCATGTATAAACATGTTCGGATTGTTTGCCTGGGGGCAACGGTCCGAATTGAATTTTGATAGAGATTGGCGGTTTGCCCGGTTTGGTTTGCAGGCGGATGGTTCGCGTGTGGAGGAACCGGATTCTTTGCAGGCTTATTCGTTTAACGATTGGGATTGGAGGAGGCTGGATGTTCCCCACGATTGGGCGATCGAGGGACCTTTCCGGATCGACCTGGATGGGTATACCGGAAAATTGCCTTGGCAGGGCATCGGCTGGTACCGTAAATATTTTGAAGTATCGTCGAAAGATAAAAAGAAACGGTTTTATCTGGATTTCGATGGGGCGATGGCGAATGCCGAAGTTTGGCTCAATGGGAAAAAAGTGGGGGAATGGCCTTACGGATACAGCTCTTTCCGGGTTGATTTGACCCCTTATCTTTTGTATGATAAGAAGAATGTGGTGGCTGTCCGGTTGAATACCGAAAAGTTTGGTTCCCGCTGGTATCCCGGTGCCGGAATTTATCGGCATGTACGGTTGGTAAAAACGAATCCTGTACATGTGGCACATTGGGGTGTTTTTGTGACAACTCCTGAAATCACGGACGAACGGGCTAGTGCTTTGGTCAATGTCGAAATACAGAATAATTTGTCGGAAACTGTAGACGGACAGTACGTGGTCGATATTTATGAACTGGATAAGGATGATGTACCGGGCGAGAAAGTTGCAGTCGGTTTAAAGAAACAATTACTGTTGAAACCAAATCAATTGACTGGCGATACGGTCTCTTTGCTTGTGAACTCTCCGAAACGATGGAGTCTGGAGAATACTAACCGCTATTTGGCTCGTGTGTCGGTTTATAATAAAAACAAACTGGTGGATGTGTATGATACGTCATTTGGTTTCCGGACCATTCAGTTCACACATGATAACGGCTTTCTGTTAAACGGTAAACGCGTGCAGATAAACGGGACATGTAACCATCACGACTTGGGGGCTTTGGGAGCAGCCGTAAATAAGGTTGCTATGGAGCGCCAATTGCGCATACTGAAAAGTTTTGGTTGTAATGCAATACGTACCTCTCATAATCCTCCGGCACCGGAATTGTTGGAGTTGGCGGATAAAATGGGGTTTCTGGTTATGGATGAGTTGTTCGATAGTTGGACAATAGGTAAAAAAGAGGGTGATTACAGTTCTTTATATGAAAAGTGGCATGAAAAAGATATAGAAATGCTTGTTTGCCGGGACCGGAACCACCCGTCCGTCATCTTATGGAGTACCGGGAATGAGTTGCCGGAACAATATAATCCGGAACTTGGAATCGTTAAACATCTGACAGAAGTGGTTCATCGTTTCGATACAACTCGTCCGGCTACGTTCGGGGCCTCTTATCCAAGTAAGTCAGCTGTGAATGGAACAGAATTGCAGGTGGATGTTCATGGTATGAATTATGCTGCCGGCGTATATGGAGGGCCTGATTTCTATGGGGAATTTTTGAATAAGAAAGGGCATGAGCATTTGTCGGGATATTCCAGTGAATCGAGTTCGACGATGAGTTCCAGAGGCGAATATTTTCCACGCCAACTCCATGTTTCATCTTATGATTTAACGCAACCCGGATGGGGAGGATTACCCGATTGGGAATTTGCTGCATTGGATAAATATCCGGCCATTTGTGGTGAATTTGTATGGACGGGCTTTGATTATTTGGGTGAACCGACTCCATTTAATAGTGATGCCAGTGTCTTGTTGAATCATTCGGCGGCCATGACAGAGGAAGAACTAGCCAAGCAGCGTGAAGAATTGAACAAGATAGAGCGTAATCGCCCTACATCGCGGAGCAGTTATTTCGGTATTGTTGATCTGGCAGGTTTCCCGAAAGACCGCTATTACCTATATAAGGCGCGTTGGATGCCAGATACGCCAATGGTACATATCCTTCCACACTGGAATTTTCCCGATCGGGTAGGTAAAGTGACACCTGTTTTTGTATATAGTTCGGGGGACGAGGTAGAACTTTATCTGAACGGCAAGTCGTTGGGTAAGAAAAAGAAACAACCGTATGAATACCGTTTCCGTTGGGACAGTGTGATGTATGAACCGGGAGAATTAAAGGCTGTTGCTTATAAGCAGCATAAAAAGTGGGCGGAAACCCGTGTGCAGACCACCGGTGATCCCGTCCGCCTGAAGGCTGTGGCGGATAAGACATCTATTAAGGCAGATGGCGAAGACTTAGTCTTTGTTAAAGTTTCGTTGGTGGATAAAGATGGATACGATGTGCCGACAGCCGAGAACCGTATCTTCTGTAGCTTGGAAGGTGACGGGGTAATTGTCGCGACCGATAATGGTGACCCGACTTGTTTGATCACCTTTTCGGAACCGTCCCGTCCGGCGTTTAACGGTTTGTTTCTGGCAATAGTCAAAGCTAAACGAGAAGGGAAAAAGCCGCTTCGCTTGATTATCAGTTCGGAGGGATTGGAAAAGGCGACGGTTGATATTGAGATAGATCATGAATAATAAAATAAGAACATATATGGGGTTGAAATCAAGTTTAGTTATCGTTTTGTCATTGATGGCAAGTTATGTTGCAGATGCGCAACAGGTTTGGACACCGGATAACGGTAATGGGACTTTTACGAACCCGATCATGTGGGGTGACTGGCCGGACCCGGATGTTATTCGGGTGGACGATAAGTTCTATTTCGTGTCTACAAGTATGAATTATGTGCCCGGATGTCCGATTGCCGTGTCGAAGGATTTGGTCAATTGGGAGATGGCGGGCTATGCTGTCGACCGTTACGATGAAGACCCGCGTTTTGACATGCAAGGAGGTACAATGTATATGAATGGGTCGTGGGCAGCCACGATACGCCATCATAACGGTAAGTTTTATGTCGGTTTTTGTACGCCTAACGGATGGGGAAACGAGCAAGGCCATTTCTCGATCTGCATAGCCGACAAGCCGGAAGGACCGTGGGAGCGGACGATATTCCCGGAATATTTGTATGATCCGGGGTTGTTCTTTGATGATGACGGCAAAGTATATGTAGTCCACGGACAGGGCCGGTTATTCATTACGGAACTGAATGCGGATGTGAAGTCAGTTAAAGGAAAGCCTGTGGAGATATGGAATAAGGGTTTTAAAGACAGCCGGACCTGGGGACCGAATTTCGGCATGGAAGGAGCCCATATGTATAAAATAAATGGTATGTACTATATCACCTGTCCGGCAGGAGGTACGGAAGGTTGGCAGGTCTGTCTTCGTTCGAAAAATATTTACGGCCCTTATGAACATAAGGTGATTGTGGAAGATGCGACATCTTATCCGCCGAACGGATTGCACCAAGGGGGAATGGTACAGCTGGAGAATGGAGATTGGTGGTTCATCATCATGCAAGACCGTGGTCCTATCGGCCGTGTACCTCATTTGTTGCCGGTGAGGTGGGTAGACGGATGGCCCATGTTGGGAGTCGATGGCAAAGATGTGATTACTTACCGGAAACCGGAAGTAGGTAAAAAACAACAACGTTTGACAGCTCCGGCCACGACTGATGAATTTGACGGTAAACAGTTGGGATTACAATGGCAATGGAATCACAATCCGGACAATACGAAATGGTCGTTGACGGAACGTCGTGGATATATGCGTTTGAAAGCATCGCAAGCCCCGAAATTGTATGAAGCCCGTAATACATTGACCCAGCGTGTGCAAGGCCCGTCTTCGGAAGGTTCGGTGGAGATGATCGTGTCGGGAATGAAAGACGGCAATGTGGCAGGGCTGGGAATTTTTCAGCTTCCTTATGCTTACGTGGCAGTGAAACAGGAAGGCAGCAGCCGTAAGATTGTCATGTATGACGGTGACAAGGAGATCGAATCGGTGGATAACTTTACTGGCGACAAGATCTGGTTCAGGGCACGTGTCATGGACAAGAATTTTACGGCACGTTTTTATTACAGTCTGGATGGGATGAATTATTCCCCGATCGGTAAAGAACACAAGATGGAGCTGGGATTGCCTTGGACCGGCAATCGTTTCGCCTTGCTCAACTTCACCACGAAAGCGGAAGGCGTGGATGGATATGTTGATTTTAACTGGTTCCGGTTTACGAATAAATAGCTAAGGTGACACCAAATTGCAATAATAATCCACGGAAAAGGCAGCTATTTGTTATTTTAAATAACGGTAGCTGTTTTTATATTTGCATGGACTAATTTGTTAATATTTAAAGCATGAAAAAAATAATATTGGGAATGTTGTTGGCATTCCCTGCCATCGTGTCGGCGCAACATACCGGCAAAGTTTTTGTAGACGCGAACCACAATGGGCGTTGGGACAAAGGTGAAACCTTGATGAAAGGAATATCGGTTTCCGATGGATTAAACGTAGTTTTAACCGATGAAAAAGGATGTTTTTGTTTGCCGGGGCACGAGAAGGAGCGTTTTATTTTTATCACGACTCCTTCGGGGTATAAGACCGAGAATGCGTATTATCACCGTATTGAAGAAGGGCAGACCAGCTATGACTTCGGGTTGTTGCGCTATGATGCGGTGAAAAGTGATGGAAGCCATAAGTTTATCCATATATCGGATACCGAGATCGGCGAGGAACAAGGGCAAGACGAATGGACGGAAGGAATGCGCGAATATGCCGCCAATGAAAAGGTGGCTTTTATTATCCACACGGGCGATATTTGTTATGTAGGCGGTTTAAATAACCATATCAAGGTGATGAATTCATCGAATATGCCCGAAACGCAGGTGTTCTATTCGGTAGGTAACCATGACCTGGTTGCTGGAAAATACGGGGAGGAATTATTCGAAAAGATTTATGGACCTACATTTTATTCGTTTGAGGTAGGTAACGTGCATTACATTGTCACCCCGATGCCGGGAGGCGACCATGCGCCAAGTTACCGGTTGGATGACGTGTTCACTTGGATGGCGAACGATTTGAAGCATGTCGGCAAGGATAAAGCGGTTTATGTGTTCAACCACACCATCCCCGGCGAATGCGGGTGTCCTGACTTTAAATATACGTTGAAGAATAAAGAAACGGTTGATTTGTTGGCTCATAACCTGAAGGCATGGCTTTACGGGCATTGGCATGTCAACCATATTTATACCCATCCGGATAATGGGATTGGCGTGATCTGTTCTTCCACGCCGGTTTATGGCGGCATTGACCATGCTTCATCCGCTTTCCGTGTCATGAACATTGATGGCAAAGGCGACTTTACTTCTGATTTCCATTATTCCTATATGGACAAGCACATGGTCATCGCTTCCATTCAGAACCACCAGGCGGCCATTACCCCGGAAGGGACTATCCCCTTGGTTGTGAATGCCTATTCGACCGCCAGCCCGGTAACACAAGTACGCTATTCCTGTACTTTCGACGGGAAGACCATCGTGGCAGGTAAGCCGATGAAACAACAAAGCGATTTTGCCTGGACAGCCGAGATGACTTTGCCACAAATAGCCGAAGGACATTATGTGACCGTTATTGCCGAGGCTCATTATGCAAACGGGGAGATCGGTAAAAAGACGGCCTCATTCTTGTATGACAAAAAGAATACGCCCCGGATTGTAGCCGATGGGGATTGGGCAAACCTATTGGGGAATCCGGAGCATGTCGGCATTGTGAAAGATACGCTTCGTGCTCCCCGTTTGGCTTGGACAACAAACGTGGGTTCTAACATCTATATGTCTTCCCCAGTGGTCAGCGAAGGCTTTATTTATGTTGCTTCCCTCGACGATAACGAAACCGGCAAGGCTTCTTTGACCAAGATAGACGCGGCTACCGGCAAGTGTGTCTGGAAATGTCCGTTGAAATCGTCTGTCCGCAATAGCATTGCGGTTGAGTCGGGGCTTGTGTTTGCCCAGGATGTGCAAGGGATCGTGTATGCCGTGAAAACATCCGATGGCTCTATTGCCTGGCAAAAGGATTTGAAGATTGGCGTGACTCCGGGGTTGAACGATGGACTGGTTGCGAAAGAGGGCATTGTTTATGCCGGTACGGGGCTTCAATTGACAGCCTTTAAGGCTTCTACGGGTGAAATCATTTGGCAAAACAAAGGCTGGATACGGGGTGAAGGTTGCGTGGCCACGTTGGCGTTGAGCCGGAATGATGTTGTGATCGGGAGCAGGCATTGGGGAGGTTTGTTCGGCAACGATGCAAAGACCGGCGAGAAGCTTTGGGAAGACATAGATCCTGATTTACGTTTCCGTGCGGCTACTCCAGCCGTATGGGGAGATGTCATGTATGTTACCTCCGCCAACTCGTTGTTGGTGGTAGAGAATAAGACCGGGCGTATCCTCATGCGTAAGAAATTGGGTGAAGGGGTCGAAGTGGCTTCTACTCCTTTGGTGACGGACGATGCGATCATCTTCGGTACCTCTACCAATGGGATGGTAGCATTGGACAAAGAGACTTTGGAAGAAAAATGGCGTTTCAAGACCCGCGAAGCTATGATTCTCTCCGCCCCTTACCAAGGAAACCATCCGGCAACGGTGGAAGCCAGCCCGGTCATTTGCGGGGATCAGATCTATATAGGGGCTTCCGATGGAACACTCTATGCCATCCATGCCAAGACCGGACGCTTGCAATGGCGGCATCATCTGGGTACTCCGGTCTTTGCAACGGTTGCTGTATCGGGTAATGGTATTTTTGTAGTAGATTTTGGGGGCAACGTGTATGGGTTTGCAGCTCAAAATGGTTACGAATCTCAAAATAAATAAGAAAAATAAGGCTGTTATCTAAATGTTTTTGGTACAAGAAGTGTATTCTTATATAGAGAGTAAATAAAACATATAAATTATATCATGAAGAAAACATTATCTTTTGTAGCTGTAACTCTGTTATTATGTAGTTGCGAGTCGGGTACACATCAATCGTTTAAAACAGATCGGTTCGGTATTGATATAGATAACCGGGGATATATCACCGGTATGTGGAACCTTACGCGCGAAAGTCGCAATTTCAGCCCGGCAGACCAGCCATCGCCCTTGTTGTCTCTTTATGACGAAGACCTGAAACGGTATTATTATCCGCAGAAGGCTCATTACAGCGGAGGCAAGTATCGGTTGGAATACGAGAACGGCTCTGTGGCAACAGTTGCTTTGGATGAGAAGATAAAATATTTCAAGTTGAAGTTGGAAAGTTTGGAACCTCGCAATGGAATCGATGGCATACAGTGGGGTAATTATTATACGAATATTACCAATTTATTAGGGGAAATGATCGGGGTGGCCCGTGATACTTCGGCTGCGGTAGGTTATGCTATCGGAGCTTTGGCGTTGGACGATAATACGATTGGCGGAGAATCACGTTTTACATCCGAAACAGGTCCTTCGGGTTATATTGCCCATACACCTGATCCGGTGAATCATCCATTACCGTTAACATTGCATGAAGGGCAACAGTTTACGATGGGAGGCGACGGAATCAACGATGTGGCTTTTTATAATCGGAAAGAATCGTATTTCCGTATTCTATATGGCAATACGGCTTTTGTTGATTGTAACGGACGAATTAATATACGCTATCATTCGCGTGATCGCCGGAAAGGTAAGATGATCTATTCTCCGGAAGGTAATCCTATCTTCCAAAATAATGAACCTAACCACATGATGCGTCAGGATGTTCCGGGAGTGGATTTCATCGGTTCGTCTATCGCTTTGTGGGGTAGCCCGGATAGTACGGCTTTGATGGAAGTTATTCAGGATATCGTTTTGAATGAGGGCTTGCCTTATCCTACTTTCCAGGGTAAGTGGGTAAAAGATCCTACAACTTTCATGCCGGATCTATGTACATACGGAGGACTTATGGACAGTGTGGCATCGTATGCTAAACAGATGGGATTGAAAGTGATTCATACGTACGACCAACCTTTCTTGCATGCCGATAGGGGAAATGGCGGTTTCATTGACGGTCCGCGACATGAAAAGAAACGCTATCATTTCACAGATAAGGATTTGTCTACTCGCGAGTATGCCGACCTGTTGGCTAAAGAGGATTTGATTTTGGGACGAACATCCATATCTAATTCAATGGCACCCGGAACGAAGGATTGTAGCCCGGTACCTTCGGACAGTATCTGTATTTTGCATCGTCGTTTCCTTATGGAAAATTTGAGCGAGACGGATACGATGATTTATATCGATGATCCTACTCATTTGGAAGAAATAGCTTGTTGGGAAGGACATAGTCCGGAATTGAATATGGTTAAGATCGGTAAGGAATTGATTCACTATTTGGGTGTTACAAAGGAAAAACCATATCGACTCATGAAAGTGACACGTGGTTATTGGGGTACTCAACCTGCTGCTCATATAAAGGGGGATGCTGTGGATAAACTTCAACCTGCGGTAGGTGGAGCATATGCCGGATTGATTCCTAACCTGGAATTACAAGATGAACTGGCACGCCATTATGCCGATATTTGCAAGAACAGCGGATTGGGCATGTTCGATTATGACGGACAGGAGTTTTATTTCCATACTGGTTTTGGCGGTTATGGCGTGAAACGTTTCTTCCGCAATATGTTTGAGCAAGCGAAGAAGCATGGTTTACCTGATATTCGTTTTACGGGGGCGACTTTGTCGGAAGGATCCTGGCATTATCAAAGCACTTGGAATGTGGGAGGCGGTTTGAATATTTATGATGTGAAGAAGCGTGTATGGGGAAGTACGACCAGTCAGGGTAAAGACCTTCGTGATGTTACTTACGCCAACTTTTTCCCGTCTTCATTTGGTGGTAATTTCCCGATTACGGCTGAGTCGACGGTGGAAGATTATGAGCATATTGAAGCTACAGCTATCGGTTATGGTTGTACGTATGCGTTCAGGATCGGTCAGAAAGATGTAGAAAGTTGTCCGCAAAAATATGAGATATTCAATGTGGTACGTACCTGGGAAGAAGCTCGCAGGGCAGATGCTTTCCCGACACATATCCGTAAGATGTTACAAAACCCGGCATTGAGTTGGCGATTGGAGAAAAAGGCGGATAACAGTGGTTGGACTTTGTATCAGATGGAGAACGGGCAAAAAGGACGTTCGTTTGATTTATATGCTAAAAAGTAATATAAAATTGTAAGATGAAATTGAAAAACTTAAGACAAGTTTTGTGGTTATTTGTGTTTATGCTGACAGGAATAGCTTATGGTAAGGAATACCAAAAAACGAGAAATGGGCTCAAGGCAGATATTGATGACATTCAGGTAGAGATTCAATTTTATTCGCAGGGAATAGTAAGAATACTCAAATATCCCCAAGGAGAGGTGGTGGACAAAAAGAGTTTTTCTGTGATTAAGACACCTGAAAATATTCCATTTTCGGTAGAAGAAGATAGAGGAGCTGTTCTATTGAAAAGTGATAGTCTGAAGGTTAAGTTAGATCTTCAAACAGGACAGATATCTTATTATGACGTACGTGAGAGATGTTTGTTGGCTGAAAAAAGCTGGGGGATTCAATTTACTCCCGTAGAATATGGAGACAATGAGACCTATTTGGTCCGGCAGGCTTTCCGATTGGATAAAGACGAAGCGATTTATGGCCTGGGCCAGCATCAAAAAGGGAAGATGAATCAGCGAAATCAAATGGTTCATTTGCGCCAGGTTAATACGGATATAGCCATACCTTATATACAGTCCATAAAAGGATATGGTGTGTTCTGGGACAACTATTCGCCAACAACATTTACCGACAACTCCATGGAAACTGCATTCGACTCCCAGTCGGGACAATGTGCGGATTATTATTTTATCTATGGAGGGAATGCAGACAATGTGGTCAGAGGCATGCGTGAACTGACCGGGCAAGTGCAAATGAATGCGTTGTGGACGTATGGATTTTGGCAATCACGCGAACGCTATCAAAGCCAGGAAGAGTTAGTCGGAGTGGTTAAAAAGTACAGGGAGTTGCAAGTGCCTTTGGATGGTATTGTACAGGACTGGCAGTATTGGGGAATAGATCCGGCAACTTGGAATGCAGTAGAATTTGGAAATCCTCAGTTCCCGGATCCTCAGAAAATGATTGATGATGTACATGATTTGAATGCGCATATTGCCATTTCCGTATGGCCTTCTTTCGGAAAGAATACAGCTATACATAAGCGATTGAAGCAGGAGAATATGTTACTTGATTTCAAAACCTATCCTGAGCAGGCGAATGTATATGATGTTTTTAATCCGAAAGCGCGTGAGATTTATTGGGAGTATATGAATAAAAATATATTTTCGTTGGGTATGGACGGTTGGTGGTTGGATGCAACTGAACCTGAATTTGGAGATAAAGACGAGAAATTAAATCAACCTACGTATGCCGGGCAATATAGAGGATTGTATAACGCTTTCCCGATTGTCTCTGTGGGGAGTGTTTATGACAATCAACGTATGACATCTTCCGATAAACGTGTCTTTATTCTTACACGTTCGGCTTTTGCCGGACAACAGCGTTACGGGGCAAACTCCTGGTCGGGTGATATACAAGCGACTTGGGACGTGTTGCGTAAACAAATCTCTGCCGGACTGAATTTCTCTGTTTGCGGCATTCCTTATTGGAATACGGATATTGGTGGTTTTGTTACCTGGAATTCTTATCGGGAAGGGGTAAAAGATCCTGCATATAGAGAGTTGTACGTAAGATGGACACAATTTGCGACTTTTACTCCGATGATGCGGTCGCACGGGACGAATACTCCACGGGAAATTTATCAATTCGGGGAAAAAGGTTCGTGGGAATTTGATGCTTTGGAAAAATATGTACGTTTCAGATATAGTTTGTTACCTTATTTGTATTCAACCGCTTGGCAGGTGAGTAAGAATAGCGATATGTTTATGCGTGCTTTGTTTATGGATTACCCTCTGGATAGTAAAGTTCTTGATATGGACAATCAATATATGTTTGGTCGGTCATTGTTAGTTGCTCCGGTAACACAACCGATGTATGTAGATGAGAACAAGCTTGTAAACATACAGGATACACACTCGACAAATGTATATTTGCCTATCGGCAACAGCTGGTTTGACTTTTGGACCGGCAAGCGATACCAGGGCGGACAGTCGGTTACCAAAGAGACTCCTATTGACATCATACCGTTGTATGTAAAGGCGGGTAGTATTCTTCCGATAGGACCTGACGTACAGTATGCTACGGAAAAGAAATGGAACAATCTGGAGATACGTGTTTATCCGGGGGCAGACGGCGAGTTCTTGTTGTATGAAGATGAGAATGATAATTATAATTATGAGAAAGGTGCTTATTCCACCATCTCTTTTTCTTGGAACGACAAAGAGCGGACACTTGTTATCAGTGACCGTGACGGTAAATATCCGGGCATGCTGAATGCAAGAAAGTTTAGGATCGTATTGGTGGATGAGGGGCATGGCATTGACTGTAAGCTTTCCGAAAAAGTCAACAAGGTTGTGACTTATAAAGGATATGAAATGAAAATCCATTTATAAGAAATAGGGTTAGCTTGGAATGAAGCAATAATAATCCACAAAATAGGCAGCTATTTGCTATTTTAAATAGGAATAGCTGCCTTTATATTTGCATTATCTAATTAATTGTAATATTATAATTTTTAAACCATGAAAAAAATACTATGCTTGATTTCGATGTTCTGTTTGTGTGGGAATGTGTTATCAGCCAAAGAATATCATGTGTCGGTAAATGGGAGTGATGCTAATAACGGAGATATTTCATCTCCTTTTAAAACTATAAATTGGGCTGCTCAGAAAGCGTTGCCGGGAGATACGGTTACGGTACATAACGGTGTTTATCGTGAATGGGTGAATCCGTTGAGTGGTGGGGAACGGGAAGGAAAACGTATCCTGTATCGAGTGGCCGAAGGTGAAAAAGCTGAAATAAAAGGTTCAGAGTTGGTGACTGGTTGGAAAAAGGAGAAGAAAGCAAAGGGGGTATGGAAGGTGGTACTGCCTAATTCATTCTTTGGAAACTACAATCCGTTCAATGACCGCCTATATGGTGACTGGCTTTGGTCTGAGCGGATTCATCATACAGGTGATGTTTATTTGAATGATGTTTCGTTTTATGAAGAATTTAGCCTGGATAAGGTGTTTGCACCGGATACACTCCGTACAATACGTGATCCTCAAGGATGTACGAATGTATGGTTCGCAGAAGTAGATGCGGATAATACGACGATTTATGCAAATTTCGGTACTGTTGATCCGAATAAGGAAACAGTAGAGGTATCAGTTCGTCCTACTTGTTTCTATCCGACACGCGAGGGATTGAATTATATCACGATTCGTGGCTTCCATATCAGTCAAGCCGCCACGCAGTGGGCTGCTCCGACAGCCGAACAGGTGGGTATGGTGGCTACTCATTGGTGTAAAGGTTGGATTATTGAAAATAATGTCATTAAAAATTCTCGTGCCAACGGGATTACGTTGGGTAAAGAACGAGCTAGTGGACATAACTTGGAGTGTAACGATCCGCGCTTGGACGGTACGGCTCATTACATAGAAGTAATCTTCAATACCTTGCGTCGTGGATGGAGCAAGGATAATGTCGGTTCGCATATCGTGCGCAACAATATCATTTCTGATTGCGAGCAAACCGGCATCTGTGGTAGCATGGGAGCTGCATTTAGTGAGATTTACGGCAATCATATTTATAACATCTTAGTGAAGCAACAATTTGGTGGTGCTGAAATGGCGGGAATCAAGTTGCATGGTGCGATAGATACCTATATCCATCACAACCGCATTCACAAATCGGGTAATTATGGTATCTGGTTGGACTGGATGGCACAAGGAGCACATGTGTCGTCGAACTTGATATATGATAATTTGGCACAAGACTTGTTCTTTGAAGTTTCCCACGGACCTTACAAGGTTGACAATAATATTTTGCTCTCCCCGCATAGCATACAGGAGAATACGGATGGAGGAGCTTACCTGCACAATATTATCTCCGGGCATATCAATCGACTGGACGATGGGCGTTACACGCCGTACCACTTGGGACACTCGACCGAGGTGAAAGGAATCCGTACTATTACTGAAGGCGACCACCGTTTCTTCAACAATATCTTTATTGGAGGCTATAACGAAAAGCTGAAATATGGCATGGTCGTGTTTGATGTCTCCAAACGCCCTATTTATGCGGGCGATAACCTCTTCCTGAACGGTGCGCTTCCGATGACCGACCGTGAACAAGGTTGGGTGGAGAAGTCGGTCAACCCAAATCTGAAGGTGGAAGAGACTCCCGAGGGCGAGGTTTATCTAGTCAGCGACATCAATTTGCAGGAGCTGTCCTCTTTCAAAGGAAAGAAAATCGGTACCGAAACCCTCGGGTTCACGCAATTGACCGGACTCCCGTTCGAACTCCAGGACGGTACTCCTTATGAGGTGGATAAAGATTATTTTGGCAATGGGCGTTCTGCATCCCCGCTGGTGGGGCCGTTGGAGAACGTATCGTCTACCAACCGTATCAAAGTATGGCCTAACTTAAAATAAAAAAACATCAATGTCATATACAAATCATCTCATTCTGGCGGGCGGGCTGCTTATGGCAGGGCTGCTTGCCGGTTGCCATTTTAATGCGAATGTTTCTATGCAAACACCGGAGGATCGTGCTATCCCGGTATCAAAGAATCGAATGCTAAATCCTATCGCTCCTCCGGGATTGTATATTGCAGATCCTGAGGTAAGGCAGATGCCTGACGGACGTGTTTATGTCTACGGATCGCGCGACGAACCTGGTAATGCCTGGTGTTCTCGCTCTTATAACGTATTATCTTCGTCCGATCTTGTAAATTGGAGTGTGGAGCAATTTTCTTTTGCTACTGATGGTCCGGGTAAACAAGTAGATTACACGGATAGGATTTTATATGCTCCGGACTGTATCCATCATAACGGGAAATATTACCTTTATTATTGTCTTGCCGGAGGTGGAGACGATGAAGGTGTGGCAGTTTCCTCTTCTCCTTATGGTCCGTTTAGGGATGGGAAGGTTATAGAAGGGGTAAAAGGCATTGACCCGTCTGTATTTATTGATGACGATGGGCAGGCTTATTTGTTCTGGGGGCAGGGGTATGCTAAGGGAGCAAAGCTAAGTAAGGATATGCTCTCGATAGAAGGATCAGTTCATGATAGTTTACTAACCTATGAAACGCATTTCTTCAATGAAGGCAGTTCCGTCCGGAAAAGGAACGGCATCTATTATTTTGTATATGGAAGCCATTCTCAACATGGAGAATCTAACTGCGCAACATTAGATTATGCGACTGCGACATCTCCACTGGGCCCCTACACTTACAGAGGGGTTATTATTGATAATTGGGGAAGCGGAAGGAACTTGGTGAATAATCATGGTTGTCTTGTCGAAATTAACGGACAATGGTATATCGCTTATCATCGTCCGACGCATGCGAGTGCGACCATGCGGAAAGCATGTTTGGAACCAATAACATTTAATCCGGACGGTACTATTCCGCAGGTGGAAATGACCACGCAGGGAATCGGTGGCCCTATTTCGCCTCTTTATCGGATGGATGCGGCAAGAGCTTGTCTGATGTCAGGAAATGTTATGGTTGCAGTGCGTCGTCCGGATAATGATATTCCGGTAGAATACTTAGCGGACATTCGCGATGGTGATTATGCCTATTGGAAATATTATGACTTTACAGATACAAAAGTAAATCATTTTGTTTGTAAAACATGGGATAGGAACAAGGCTGCTCAGATAGAAATACGGCTGGATAGCCCTGAAGGGGAATTGATCGGGACGTGTGATATAACCCCAATGGAAGGTGAAACTGCTTATGCTATTCACGAAACAAATATTAAATCAGTTACGGGAAAACATGCATTGGTATTTGTGTTTAAGGCTGTTGATCCGGCTACTAAGGGATTGGATTTGATGAATCTGGAATGGTTTGTTTTTGAGAATAGATGAAAAATTAGAAGCTTTTTTAGAAAATCGTAAGATAGTGCATCTATTTCGGTAGATATGCCAAGTTTAAATGGTACTTAATACAATATCTTTGTATTAATATTATGTAGATTTTATATAAATAGTCTTTTGATGTATTAATATTTGAAAGCACAAGTGATACATATTGTGGATTTTATTGTCTTTATAATAATCTATTAGTGTTTTACTTGTGTTTGAAAATAGAGTTTTGTTGATTTTATTTTAAGTTCTGTAAGAACTAAGTATTTTTAATTAAACCAAAGCATTAATAATTATACTCTCCAGTTTTTTCTCTAAAAATTTTATTCTAAGCTTGTGTTGCTAATGTCTTGTCAGACAGTTGGTATTCTATGCGTTTTTACCATAGTTCTTACAGGACTAAGGTTTTTTGATAATGCTTAATGTGGATTATGGTTATAAAAGCATGCATAATCCATATATCGCAAGAATACATTAGAAATATAAATATAGTGTGAAATAGAATTATGTATAACCTTATAAAAACAGAATGCGTATGGAGAATTGACCTACTAAAAAAAGAACCGGAGAAAGGCCTAATTTTCTCCGATTCGTATTTGAATTAAAATCAATTAGTTATTAACTAATAAATTCTTTACAAAAGTATGAAAAATAAAGAGAAAAGAAGAACAGTAGATATGTTCATTTACTGTTTGAGAAGTTTTTTTACCACATTTAAAGTTTTTAGTATATGTTTTTTGTTTAACCTGATGTTCCCTTCGTTAATCTTTGCCGATACGAATAATGAAAGCTCTGGTTATCAGCCGGAAAATATGGGACAAAATACTATGGTCTCTCAAAAACGTCTCGTAACAGGAGTTGTCTTGGATTTAGACGGAGAACCTGTTGTCGGAGCTAATGTATTTGAAAAAGGAGAAAAATCTAATGGTACTATCACTGATGTAAATGGCAAATTCTCCTTGAATGTTTCTGATAATGCAACCTTAGTTGTCTCTTTTGTCGGTTTTAAAAACCAGGAGATAGCAGTGAAAGGAAAGGATAAAATCGATATCCGGTTGGCAAATGATTCGGAATTGCTGGATGAAGTGGTGGTAGTCGGCTATATGACACAGAAGAAAGGTTTGGTGACAGGTGCCGTATCAAGTATGAAGGTAGATGAAACAGTGAAAGCATTGCCTACAACTTCTGCTGGTAATATTTTGGTAGGTAAATTGGCTGGAGTGAATGTGAGTACGCCAAGTGCTCTTCCCGGTGCAGCTCCAAGTATCAGTATCCGTACCGGTTCTTCTTGGTACAGAGATTCGAATAAAAATCCACAGCCTGTAACTTATGTTATTGATGGAGTTGTTCGTGGTTCAGGGGATTTTAATAATTTGAGTCCGAATGAAATTGAGGATATTTCAGTATTAAAGGATGCTGCATCTGCAGCTATTTATGGTTCCCGTTCCGCAGGTGGTGTTATAATTGTTACGACCAAAAAGGGAAACAGGGGAAAACCTACATTTAATTATTCGTATGGATTCAGTGTGGATACTCGTACAAAGAATTCTGATTTGACAAGTGCGGTAGAAGCCGGTGAATTATATAGTCGTATCAATGGTTCTGCCGACCCCGCCGGTTGGGCTTGGGGACAAGATGAACTTGATTATTTCCGGAATAATATTAATGGAGGCTGGGGGTATGACCAATTGGAAACCGTATGGCGAAATCCAACTACACAGACACATAATTTGAGTGTGAACGGTGGTAGTGATAAAGTTCGTTATTTTGGTGCAGCTTCTTATGTGAAACAGGAAGGTTTTTTGCAACCGTTGACTTATGATAAGTATAATATCCGTATAAATGTGACGGCCGACATAACTAAAGATCTGGAAGTTTTTGCCGGTATCGCTCTTTATAACAACTTTACAGGAAATGCCGTTTTTGAAGATGCTGGTGCCAATTTCGGTAAACTAAGAGTCTGGCAGCCGGATCAGCCGGTTTATACGGATGGCGGACAATACATAGATTATGGTTGGATTGCTAATATGGGGGCGGCTGTAGATGGTAAAGGTGGTTATAATAAAACAACAATGTTGAAACCGCAAGCTATATTCAGTGCTACTTATAAAGCTCCGTTCCTGAAAGGGCTGAGTGCAAAACTTTCTTATAGCAGAAGTTGGAACAATGAAGTTAATAAGAAATTTTATACGAACTATGATGTTGCTCAGATGAAGAAGAGTGGTACGAATAATCGTATCTTTTCTACAAAAGATGAAGACATTATCAGTTTAAGGCGTGTAAACTGGGTTGGCAAAGATTATATTGAACGCAAATCTGGCTGGAGCGATGATAAACAATTGAATTTTCAATTGAGTTATGAGAATGTGTTCAATAATGTTCATCGTGTTGCCGGTACATTTGTGACGGAGTGGTATGAAGGAAAAGGTTCTGATGTAACCGGTGGACGTGAAACTTTTCCTGTTTACTTAACAGACCAGTTCTGGGCAGCTAGTAGTGCCCGTGCCGATACGTGGGGTAATGGGGCAACCGACTGGGTTAGTGGTCGTATGTCTTATATTGGTCAGTTTAGTTATTCGTATGCAGATAAATACTTGGCAAGTTTTTCTTTCCGTGAAGATGGTTCTATGAACTTTGCTCCGAACCAGCGATGGGGGCTCTTCCCGGCAGGTTCATTAGGATGGGTTATTTCTGAGGAAAACTTCTTCAACAAATCGGCTGTTCAATTTTTGAAACTGCGTGCTTCTGTCGGTTTGACCGGTGATGACTCTGTCGGTGGGTGGCAATGGCAGGAATCTTATAAAGCGGATGGTAAAAATGCCTATTTCGGAGAAACGGTTGCTCGTTCCGTAGGTATTACTTACGGTAGTGTAGTGAACCCGAATATCACTTGGGAAAAATCAATGAACTACAATATAGGTGTAGATATGAACTTTTTGAATCATTGGAGATTGTCTGCAGACTATTGGTATCGTAACACGTATGATATTTTGGATACTCGTGTGGTATCTTTGCCTAATACATTCAGTTTGAGTATGCCGGCTGAAAATTACGGAGAAATGAAAGCACAAGGTTTTGATCTCCAATTAGGCTATAATGGTCAAAGCGGTGATTTTTCTTATTTCGGAAATTTGACTATGTCGTATGGTTGGAATGAGATCACGAAAAAAGACTTTGCAGAGAATGCGCAATGGATTGATGTAGCCCAAGGCAAATCTTCCAGTTATATAAAAGGATGGGAGTTCGACAAAATCATTCGTACTCAGGAAGAATTGGATGCATTTAATAGAGAACATCCGAATTATAAACACAATGGTTTGTCTCCGGCTCTGGGTATGATGGTCTTTAAAGATCTGAACGGTCCGGACGGTGAGCCTGACGGTATTATCAATGATTGGGACAGAGTTATGCTCCGTTCTAAAAACTTCCCGGTTGTGTACGGTCTGAATTTGGGCGGCAGTTGGAAAGGTTTGAGTTTGGATATGATGTTTTCCGGTAAACTGGGAGAAAAGAAGTGGATGAAAGATTTGGCAGGAGGTGTAGAATGGAACCGTATGTGGAACCAATGGTATTATGATAGTTGGACACCGGAAACGCCGAATGCGACTTTGCCTAAACGAGTAAGTGCTAACAATTCGAAAACGTATGAAACAGATTGTGAGTTTTGGTTGAAAGATGCCAGTTTTATGCGTCTGAAATATTTAACGGTAAGTTATGATCTGCCGAAGGGACAATTCTATAATAAAGTATTTGATAACGTGCGCTTCTTTGTGACAGGAACAAATTTATTTGTATTGAGCAACTTTAATAAGAATTATTATGATCCGGAAATTGGAAATGGTAATGCTTTTCCGGTTTCGCGTTCATGGAACTTTGGTGTTGATGTGAAATTTTAACTATTTAAGCAATGTAAAGCATGAAAACTAGAAATATTATTTACAGTTTATTCCTTGCTGCTTTATGCAGTTGTAGCTTGGATTATGAAAATACAGGTGTGATAAATCCAGACAATGTTTGGCAAGATAAAGCAATGATCAATTCTTTCTTGTCGGATATTTATGGCAGAACAATGCCTGGTTGGCCGGTTTCTGCCAACAATACGGATGAAGGTATGAATGGCCCTGCTTCTATGGGTGAGGTTGCGAGGGGAATCATAACCATTGATAATTACGCAACGAAATGGGATTATGGCAATATTGACCGTATCAACTTTTTCCTGGATCAGATGGAGATTGTAACAGTCTTGACAGAAGCAGAAAGGAAGCAGATGAAAGGGCAGGCTCTCTTCTGGAGAGCGCGTGATTACTGGGGAAAAGTCTTTGCTACAGGCGGTGTTCCTTTGATTTTAAAATTCCAAAATGTGACGGATCTTCCTTCTTTGTTTGTATCACGTAATACGACAACCGAGTGTGTGGAACAAATTCTAAAAGACTTGGATGAAGCGATTGAATCTTTGCCTGATAAATGGGAAGGTGCTGATTACGGACGTATCGATAAAGGTGCTGCTATGGCACTTAAGGGACGTATTCTGTTACAATATGCCAGCCCTTTGTTTAACCCGGATAATGACCAGTCCCGCTGGGAAGCTGCTTACAAAGCCAATAAGGATGCGGTTGATTTTCTCCAGAGTGTAGGCAAGGGATTATACCAAGGTAAGTTTGAAGATATCTGGTATGATGAAGGTAAGAATAATAGTGAAGTGGTAATGGTAACCCAATTTATCTATCCGGATAATAAATTTGATCAAAAGGGCATTCGTCCTCAGCCGCTGACCAAAGATGGTGCCAATGATAATCAAGCAATTCTGTCACTTTTGTTGGCATTTCCGAAAGCTGATGGTACAAAGTTAGAACTGGATGTGAATAGATTGGCTACGGATGATGCTTATAACGAGCAATTTATGACAGACTTTTATACTAATCGTGATCCGCGTTTTCATGCCACTATATTTTGTCCGGGAACAGAATATCCTTGTAGTGACAAGTTGCCTGGCGAGATGAAATATTGGAATACTTGGAAAAAAGTGGAAGATCCGTCTTCTCCTACCGGTGAAAGATATGCTTCGACTGCAGAAGATGAAATGGGTGTAACTATTGGTGGTAATTCTTCTGGTTATTTCCAGAGGAAGGGGTTGGATAAAGATTTGACTTCCGGAACAGTATATGATGCGGATGTCGACTGGATCGAAATCCGTTTTGCTGAAGTCTTGATGAATTATGGTGAATGTGCTAACGAATTAGGTAAAAGTGGTGAAGCTTTGCAGGTATTGTATGACATTCGTAAACGTGCCGGCATTGAGAATAAAGATGGCAAATATGGTATTACAGCTACTTCACAAAGTGATATTCGTGAAGCATATATCACGGAACGTTTGATTGAATTTGCCTATGAAGGTAAACGTGATGCAGATTTGCGTCGTTGGAAACGTTATGATATTTTGAATAAGATGAAATATCGTTCAAGCTTATATGCTGTCATCAAAGATAAGAACCAAATTGCAGATTTTGACTGGACGAAAGATATGTTTGATCCGGAAGTTCGTAAAATGTTCCGCTTTGAATATGTCGAATGTGTGGATCAGGATAAACAATATGCGTTCAACATGGATTTATCCCATTGGTTCCATTCGGTTGCCAAGGAAACAATTGACCGTAATGTAAACATTGAACAGAACAATGAATGGGGAGGACCTTTTGATCCGTTAAAATAATTTGTTGGGATTGACCTTTTTATCTTAAGGCTGTGTCAAAATTCACTATCCTGTCATCCCGGACTTGATCCGGGATCGCATCCTGGGCTGATAATCAATGTTTAGGATGAGGTGGCGGATCAAGTCTGCCATGACAAAACAGGATTTTGACACAGTTCCTTTTTATACATTCTTATAGCATAAAAGCAATAATAATCCACTGAATAAGCATCTTTTGGCTATTGGATGAAGTTTTTGTTGTCTTTACTTTTGTCCGATCGACAGGAAACGGTTACCTCATACTGATGCTTTTTCAAAGTTTAAATATTAACGACTAATACAATGAAAATATTAAAATTGTCTGTGGCTTTCTTAAGCCTGCTTTTTCTACCTTCCGGTCAGCTGTATGCACAAGCCGACAATTACGAAAAACATAAGAACGACGATGTCTCTCAAATCTCGAATCGAGAGATGACGTTTTATCTGGTATTCAAAAGTCATTTTGATATCGGTTATTCGGCATTGGCACGTGATGTTGTGCATGAATACCGTACTTCCATGATCGATAAAGCCATGGATGTGATGGATAAAAATGCGGATAAAATGAAAGATATGCAGTTTGCGTGGACCGTTCCCGGATGGCCTTTGGAACAAATGCTTTGGGATCGGCAGACTCCGGAGCGTAGGTTGCGGATAGAACGTGCTTTAAAAAACGGAAACCTGGTGACGCATGCACTTCCTTATACAACACATACGGGAACGCTTGAACTCGAAGATCTTGTGCGTGGTCTGGGCTATTCTTCTTCGTTGGCTCGTACATACGGTTTACCACTTCCGACCGACGGGAAAATGACGGATGTTCCGGGGCATACCTGGGTTTTACCGACCATTTTACACCATGCCGGAATCAAGTTCTTTCATTTCGGTTCCAATCCGACCAACCGTGTGGTGAAGGTTCCGACTTTGTTTTGGTGGGAAGGTCCAGACGGTTCAAGGGTGTTGACCATGTTTTCGGAAGGATATGGCGGAGGAATGTTCCCTCCTGAAGGATGGAAGCTGAAATCATGGCTTACATTCGTGCATGCCGGCGATAATGCCGGACCTCCAACGGCAGAAGAGGTGGAAAAGGTAATTACCCATATAAAAGAGAAATATCCCAATGCTAAAATACGCATCGGTAAAATGTCTGATTTTGCAGAGGCTGTTTTTGCTGAGAATCCCGAGTTGCCGGTGGTACGTGGAGATATGTCCGATAGTTGGGTACATGGCGTAATGTCTAATCCGCAGGCAACCCGGACTGCAAGAAGAGTACGTCCCCTGATGCCTTTGCTGGAAACTTTGCATACACAGGAAAAGGAATGGGGAATCATGCCTTACGAAATTGATGAAGACTTGGCTTATATATATGATAAAAGCCTGATGTACGGCGAACATACCTGGGGACTTGCCAACCAGCATTTTGTTCCCGGCTTAACCGGCAAAGACTGGTATAAGATGTATGTTACCGGTTTGGACCCTGCGTATGCCCGGATGAAAGAGTCATGGAAAGAACATATCGGGTATATTGAAGATGCTGAGCAGGCTTTGCGGCCGGAACTGGAGAATGAACTTGCTACGTTGGCTGAAAATGTTGCCAGGGAAGGTTTCCGTTTCGTTGTATACAATCCGCTTCCATGGGAACGTGGAGGGATGGTGAATTTTGTATTACCGTCACAAGGTTCTATCAAAGAGGCTTATGTGAAAGAAGTGGGGACCGGTCGTATCTATGACCTGAAAGTGTATGGTGCCGATTCAAAACGCCTGGGTACTTTCTTCGCCGAAGGTATACCGGCAAATGGCTATAAGACATATATCCTGACAGATGAGTCACCTGCCCAAGTCGAAAACTCATTAAAAGGTGAAGAACAGGCTAATTATATAGAGAACAAATGGTACAAAGTCTCATTTGACAAAAAGAAAGGATGCATCAGGAGTATCTGGGATAAAACAAACAAGCGGGAATTAGTGGATGACCAGTCTGAAAATGGTTTTGGCTCTTATGTGTATGAAAGATACGACAAAGAGCAATCATACCGCTATCTGAAAGAATATATATATGACAAATACAAAAATTCTCATTATCAGATAACAGGTAAAAGTACCTATTTGGATGAACGGACAAAAGGCATACATGAATCTCCCTGGAATATGGAATTTCATGTGGAGAACCATAAGTCATCCATCCGTGGTGTGTTAACTCCTTCTGCATCAGTCGGAGAAGAAAAACATACGGCTGGCCTGACCGTGACGCTTTACGAGAATATGCCTTGTATAGATGTGAAACTTTCCGTAATCAATAAGCCGGCAACGGAAGAACCTGAAGCTGGATGGATTGCATTGCCGTTTAAAACAAAATCTCCGGAATATCGGGTTGGACGTATCGGTTCGGTTATCGATCCGGCCAAAGATTTGATAGAAGGCAGCCAGTTTAATTATATCTGGTCCAATTCGGGAATAATGATAAAAGATAAGGAGTATTCCGTTGGTGTTTGCCCGATAGATGCACCTGCATTTGTTTTGGGCGATTTGGATTTTATGCATTATGCCGATACTTATGAAAATCCCCGGTCGCATGTGTACTTCAACTTGTTTAATAATCGTTGGAATACAAACTTTGCTTCTTTTTGGAATGGCAACCTGACTTCGGAAGTCCGTTTATGGGTGAACCCGAAGAATGCAGATGATGAGTCCGGTTTAATAACTCCCGCATGGGAAACCCGTCTGCCTTTGCAGGTCGGAATCGCCACCTGTCCTGCCGGTAAATTGCCGGTAATGAACGAAGGCGTGAAAATATCCCGTAAAGGAGTACTGTTAACGGCTTATGGCAATAATCCTGACGGTGGCGGCAAATTATTGCGTGTATGGGAACAAAGCGGTGAAAGTGGTCTCTGTGAAATCTCTTTGCCGGTAAAGAGAGATGGAGTGGCACAACCTGTGAATTTGAGAGGCGTTCCCAATGGAAATCCAGTCAAGATACAAAATGGTGTATTTAAAATAGAATTGGGCAAGTTTGAACCTGCCAGTTATTTGATCTATTAATTAAACTACCGTATCGGGAGAAATGGGATATTTTCAAGTGTGACATCAGTAAGCAATAATAATCCACTGATTTAGCAGTTATTTGCTATTTTTTAATAGAGATAGCAACTTTTATATTTGCGTTGTTAAATCTGTACATAAAGTATATACCAATGAAAATAAAGAGAACAACATTAACAGTAGCATTAGCCGTCCTATGTTTTTTCGCAGAAGCGAAGGTCAAACCTGTCGTACATTATAATTTCGGTAAATCGGGAAATGTGACCTATGCGGTGGCTCCCGATAAATTAAAACCCATAGCCGGAACGGGAGAACTAGCGGCTATGGGCCGTCCTGTTTTCTATGCCGATGCTCCCGGTAACAAAAAAATGAAGGGAGAAGGAGGTCTTTTATTCAATGGTGACGGGGATGGTTACAGATTGGCGAATCCATTTGGAACACCGGCGGAGAATCAAATGCTGGAAGTGTGGGTGAAGCCGCGTCATAATAGGCAAAGAGAGCAGAAGATGCATTCGTCTCAGGTTGTAGTAGCTAATGGTAACGGAAAAGAAGGATATGTAATTGTCCGAAAAGGAGATAAATGGCAATTAATCTCCGGAAGTTCCGGTATTGTGACTATCGGCGAGGTTGCCGAAGATGTATGGACCCATCTGGCAATGGTAGTGGACGGCGAGAAAGGTTCCGTATGGCTGAACGGAAAGAAGACCGGTATCTTTAATCCTACCAAGGCGATTGCTTCCAACTTCTCGATTGCTGTATCTGAAGAAGGAAAGGAGGCATTCTATGGTGAAATATATGAGGTCAGATATAGTACGTTTACCGCAGGGAAGTTTGATCCTGATTCTGATTTTTTATTGGATTACAAGAAGATAAAGGAACAAAGCAAACAGCGTCTGGCTGAGCGACAATCCCTGGTTCGCCAACTGGAACAAGAGGGGGCGGGTAAGGAAATCGTATCGGAATTGCCGAATCTCCGCCAACAAAAAGATTGGTTGATTGAACCCGTAGAAAGCCAATGCCGTATGTACGTGCAGAAGTCGGACGATGGAGTGACTTCGATGTTTCAACTGAACAACGGACTGATTTCCCGTACTTTTTATGTCAGCGAGAATCTGGCTTGTGTGGGGTATAAAAATCATTCCAACGAAGCGGAGTATCTTCGGGCCGTAAAACCCGAAGCCCGTGTATGTATCGACAGTGTATGGTATGAAGTCGGAGGGCTGAAAGAACAGCCGGAGTTATCCTATTTACTGGATAGCTGGTATCCGCAACTGGAAGCATCCGACCTGGCATTTACATTGGAAAAGGTGGAAACAGGAATGCCGCTGGAACGTTACCCATGGATCCGGAAGTTTAATGCTGTTTCTACCGATTGGCCCGCCAAAGGGTTGCGTATGGAAATGACATTTGTCCCGACAGGGAACATGCCCGCCGTAAAGGATGTAAAAGTGAAAGTCATTTATGAGATTTATCAGGGTTTGCCGGTTATGGCAAAATGGATTGAAGTTTTCAATGAAAATGATACGAATATAGTGCTGAATGATATGGAATGCGAGGTATTGGCTGTTAATCAGGACCAGGTAAAACGCATCCATGTCGAAAGCGATTTCTCTTTTGCACTGGTGAATGCCGATATAGAAGGCAGTGCACTGATGCATTATGCCGGAACTCCCAAAATCTACCATGTCGGCAGTTCTACGACCAGATGGACGGTGGATAAGGAGTATAATACCTGGGCCAGCCACAATCAGGCAGAGGATAAGTTTTTAGGATTTCCTCATCATAATCTGTTGATAAGTACACTGCCGATGGGCCCCAATACCCGGATAGGCAAGGATAGCCCGTTCAAATCTTATATCACTTTCGAGTTGTTGCAGGATAGCGACGATCGTGAAAGGCAATCGTTGGGACATCGCCGGATGTATAAGAAACTGGCTCCCCAGACAACCGAATCGTTGATTGCGGGAGGTATTACCTCTCACGATGAGGAGAAACTGAAGTCTTTCATCGACCAGATGTCGGAATTGGGACTTGAACAGCTGGATATTCAGGCGTGGCCGGGTGTCAGCCATGATAATCTGGATTCTGCTTATGTGCAATTATGGCGTAGAGTCGCTTCTTATGCCAAAGAACGGGGTATTGTCATGGGTGGTTATGAGTTGCAGGTCGCTTCCCGCGGACGAGGAAAAGAGGTGGATTGCATCCATCCGGAGACGGGAAAACCGGGTAGTCTTTTCGGACAAAGTGTTTGTATTGCCAGCCAGTGGAAAGATACCTATTATCCGAAGATGTGGGAGTTCTTCGATAAGACGGGTTTTATGACTTACAATATGGATGGCCCGTATCATGGCGATCCTTGTGCTTCAACCGTCCACCCGCATCATACCGGCCTGGAGGATTCACAGTGGCAACAGTGGAAAACGCAGGTGGAAGTGATCCATGAATTACAGCGCAGAGGCATGTATATACCTATTCCCGACTGGTATTTCCTGAACGGACAATGTTCGACAGGAATGGGATATCGTGAAGCGAGTGCTAACCTGACTCCGCAACAGCAGTTATTATTAGGACGTCAGTATATCTATGACGGAACCTGGCATAAGATACCGCCTATGGGGTGGATGACCTTGCAGTTAGTCGGTTTCTATACGAATGATCCGCGCGTCGGTCTGGAACCGTTATGCGAAAATCTGGACCGTTATGAGCAACAATTGATTCAGTTTCTGGGAAGTGGTTGCCATCTGACTATCCGTGGAAATCGTTTATACGATACCCCGGAGACAAAACAGTTGGTATCTAAATGGATTAACTGGTTCAAAGAGTACCGTGATATTCTTACGTCGGATATTATCCATGTCAGCCGACCGACCGGACGCGACTTGGATTGCATGATGCATGTAAATCCGTTTATCAAACACAAAGGGATGGTTATCGTCTTTAATCCGACCGACCGCGATATAACGAAAGAAATGCGTCTTCCGTTGTATTATACCGGATTGAAAGGAAAAGCTACGGTCATAACGTCCGATGGTAATAAACAACGTTTTTCATTGGATCAAAATGGAGAGTTAATTCTTCCGGTTTCTATTAAGGCACAGGGTACCTCCTGGTTTTTAATAGAGGAATAATAAATCTTATATGAATTATCATGAGAAGGCTAGTCTTTTTTTTAGGAAGTTTACTTTGTCATACTTTGTTAGTGGCACAGATACCCTATCAGCAAAGAGTCATTAAACCGGAGCCACGTCCGTGGGGCCCTTATCTGTGGCCTCATGAAACGCCAGAGACTCCTCCTGTCAGTCAATCCTCTGATTTGGCGGCAGCAGAATTTATGGGGCGGTCCGTAAGTTATACGGCAGCGGATACCTGGTATCCTTCATGGGCTTCGAACGATACGTTGTATTCGCCTTTTACAGATGGTACGTGGGGAATATGGAAGCTGGTCTTTTCTGCGACAGGGCCGAAGGCTATGACCGGTCAGGCTAAAATCGTAGGGAATGACCCGTTAAATTTGAAAGTGATCCCATTGGGAGCCACGACCGGTTCGGCGGCTCCTTATGGCGGACGCTATCCGTGTGGCAGTTTGGTACACAATGGCGTTTGGTATTATGGAACTTATTGCCTGGATGGATACCCTAGCGGATATAACTGGGGTACTTTAGGCCCGTTTGTCGGTTTCCGGATCTCTAAAGATTACGGACTGACATGGGAAGATACTCCTCATACCCCTCTATCTCCTTTATTCGGTGAAACGGCTAAAGACAGTGGTTGTGTGAAAATAGGCGCTCCTCATTTTGTCGATTTTGGAAAGAATATGGAACATTCGCCGGATGGTAAAGCTTATTTGGTGGCACACGGGTCGGTTGCCGAAGATCCGCAGCCTCGTCCTGCAAATAATAGTTGGATTAGCGGTGATCAGATTTATCTGCTTCGGGTAACTCCTACAATCGAGAATATAAATGATCGGTCTAAATATGAGTATTTTGCGGGGTATAACCGTAATGGTAAAGCTGTCTGGAGCAAGGACTTTAAAAAGATTAAACCTGTTTTTGAATGGAATAATCATTGCGGATGCGTTACAATGACTTATTTCCCTCATTTGAAAAAATATATCATGTGCATAACAGACGGCTGGCCTACCATAAAGTATATGAATACTTATTTTTTGGAGTCAGACCATGTTGAGGGACCCTGGAAGATGGTTACTTATATGAAGAATTTTGGTGAACAGGCTTATTTTGTCAATATCCCGTCCAAATTTATCGACAAGGACAAAAACTCTTTCTGGCTTTGTTATTCAGGTAATTTTGCAGCATTTCAGGAATTAAAGATAAATCCTCCCGGCGGTCGCTATGCGATGGTTTTGCAAGAGATGCGTTTCCTGGATAAGAAACAGTTGGCTGCTTATCCTTTTGCAGAGAATAAAAAGAAACTGGACATTGAAAAAGCAGAATGGGATAAACGAAACCCATTGACTTCGAAAGAAAATTTAGCACTTCAGGCTAAGGTATCGGTTTCTTCTTTAGCGGAAGGTTATAGTGAAAAAGGTGTGAACGACGGGATTGTAGACGGATTCCCCGGACATCCGGAAAACGAATGGGCTTCTAACCAAACTGTAAATTCCTGGGTACGTTTAACGTGGGATAAAAAAGTAACAGTAGGGAAAATATGGTTGTTTGACAGGCCTTACCAATACGAGCAGATATTGTCTTGCGGTCTGAAAATGAGCGACGGTACGATAATCGAATTGGGAGCTTTGTCGAATGTCGAAGGTGAGGGGTTGGAAATTACATTTGAACCTAAAGAGGTGGAATGGATTGAGTTTGTCGTGCTCGGTGTCGGTAATTCAACGAATAGCGGTTTGTCTGAATTTGCTGTATTTAATAAATGAGTATTATGACCTGCTGTCAGATCGTTCTTTTGTTAATTAGAGTTATAAAAGAGGACACTCTTTTCTTATCTATTAGGAAATAATATATATTTGAACCGGTTAAATAAATCGTATATTCATGAAAGCATCTATAAAAGATATCGCATTGGCTTTGAATCTTTCTAAAGCTACAGTTTCTTGGATCTTGTCGGGGCAAGGAGAAACAAAGGGGTTTAGTCAGGCGACTATCAAGCGTGTGAAAGAATATGCGGATTCGGTCAATTACCGTCCTAATTTGTTGGCTCGTAGTTTGTCGTTGGGTACTTCCAATACGATCGGGTTGATTATCCCGTTTATCGGGGATACTTTTTATGCTCAGTTGGTACAAGCCATTGAACAGGAGGCTGTCCGTAATAAATATGTATTGATAGTCTGTAGTTCGGAGGGAGATGGGGAGAAAGAGTTTGAACTGATTAAAATACTTCGATCCAAGCAGGTGGACGGAATTATTATTGCACCAACCAAGATATCAAGAAAAGGTATAAATCTGTTGATGAAAGATTCGTTGCCGTTCGTATTGATTGATCGTTATTATCCGAACCTGCCTGTAAACTATGTGATTGTAAACAATAGCCAGTGTTGCTATGACCTGGTATCTCACTTGATTAAAAAAGGATCCCGGAAGATTGCTTTGCTAACGACCGATGTACATTTGTATGTGATGAAACAGCGTATAGAAGGGTATCGGAAAGCTATAACGGATGCTGGGTTTCAAGCAGAAATAGCATTGGAAGTTTTTGTGGACCGGCAAAGTTATATGACGGATATAATTGATAAACTGGATTGCCTTTTTGAAGAGGTACAGGATGTAGACGGATTTTTCTTTTCTACGCATTATCTGGCTTTGGAAGCCATACGCTATTTCGTAAATCATAAAATTGATTATCAGAGTCGCTTTCATATGGGATGTTTTCATGAAACGATTGCATTGAACATCTTGGCTCCCGATATGAGCATTACGTTAATGCCTATTCAAGAAATGGGAATACAGGCTGTTCAAATCCTTTTGGAGAATATCGGAAATAATGATTTTACCCCAAAAGGAGTAGTTGTCGATAATCTGTTTATACCATAATATAATTTTCTCTTTCTTTTGAACCGGTTAAATAAAACGAATGGCTATAGTAAGAAAGGTGTGAATGGCGGAATTGTAGTTGGATTCTAATAAATGAACATTATGAGAAATATTTTTATCACAGTAGCATTACTTTATTTTTTTTCGAATACTCTGTTTGCCGGGAATAATCCGTTTCCGGAAGAAAGTATTGACTGTAAAGTATCCCGGCATTATAAATATCGGGAGGATAAACTTGCAGGGCGCGAAGTCTTTGTGACCTATAACGGAATAAGGCCGTTGAAAAATGCCTGTATTGAAATCGTGGCAGGAAATAAAAAGGAACAGACACGGTTGGCTGCCGGTACATGTGATTCTATCCCGGTTTTATTGCCGCCTGATATTGGCGTGTCGAAAGACGATACAATACAGGTAAATCTGGTTTTAGGTAAAAAGATTCTTCTCTCAAAGCAACTGGTTGTACCTTATGCACGACAATGGACTGTCTATATTTATCCCCATTCACATGTTGACATTGGTTATACGAATACTCAGGCCAATGTGGAACTTATCCATAAACGTAATCTGGAATATGCCATCGAATTGGCGGAAAAGACAAAAGATTATCCGGATGGAGCACGTTTTGTATGGAATCCGGAAGTAACGTGGCCTGTTGAAAGATATCTGAAAACTGAGCCAAAAGATAAATGTGACAAATTGCTCCGGGCTATAAAGAACGGACAGATAGCTATTGATGCCGGTTATGTCAGTACCAATACAAGTTCGGCCAATGATGAGGAATTATTCGAATTGTTTAATTACGGAAAGAAGTTGGAGAAACTGACCGGTAAGAAAGTGGAGACAATGGTCCAGGTGGATATTCCCGGTGTTTCCTGGGGCATAGTACCGGTAGCAGCGCAGTTGGAAATCCCTTATTGTATGGCACTTTTCAATGGAACGGACCGGGTAGGACTTGCTCCGGAGATCAGCTTTAAACCTTTTTGGTGGGAAGGACCGGATGGAAAATCGAGAGTCCTGTTCCTTCAACCGGGTGCCTATACTCCCGGAGCTCACAACAAAGGTTATATGTTTTGGCCGAAGATGGCCGGACAGACCGATCCGGACAAACTGCTGCGGATAGTCAAGACCGACAATCCGAGGGCTAATTTTATCGATCCGTATCTCGACCAGATGTTGCCTAAACTGGAAAAGGCTGATTACTATCCGTATGATATATTTCCCATGACATGGTGTATGGCCGATAATACGCCGATTGATTTTGATTTGCCGGAGGCTGTTAAAAGTTGGAATGAGGAGTTTGCGTATCCTCGTTTAAAGATTTGTACAGCAACGGAGATAATGAGTGCCTTCGACCATAAATACGGTGATCAGCTTCCCGTCTTGAAAGGTGACTTTACGGAATACTGGACTGACGGACTGGGGTCGCAGGCAGCATTTACCGGCCGTCACCGGGAGGTAAAAGAGAATTTGGTACAGACGGAAACGCTCTGGAGTATGTTGAAACCGGACCAACCGGCTCCGCGTGCAGCCTTTGAAGAGGCATGGCGGAACATTATATTGGGAACTGAACATACCTGGGCTTATATGAATCCATCCCAGCAACCGATATGCGATATCATACTGAATGTCAAGTTAGACTATTTCCGCAATTCGGATAAGATGCAGAAAGAATTATTTGCCCGAACCATAGCTGGTATTACCGAAGAGTCGGAAACTATCAGTTTGTTTAATACTTCTTCATGGAAACGCAGTGAAGTGGTTCGGTTACCTCTGGATATAAGCAAGAATTACACTTCTGTAATAGATGCAGAGACCGGTAAGACTGTCCTGAGCCAACGTCTTTCCACAGGTGAACTGGCCTTTTGGGCTGAAAATGTCAAGGCGCTAGGTACAAAGAAGTACAGGTTGTCAACAAAACCAGCCGGGAAACAAACTGTTCCGGCTATAAAGGATTATATTTTGGATAACGGTATTGTACAAGTAAAAATAAGTCCTGAAACGGGAGATGTCGTCAGTCTGGTTTATGAAGGAGAAGAATTTGTCGATGGTAAATCCATGTGTGCTCTGAACAGTTACCGTTATTTGCATGGAAACGATGAAGGAAGCCGGGCAACGAGAGCCTACGATGTAGGGATTCGTGTCAAAGAAAACGGCCCGCTTATCAATTCTTTACTTGTAGAATCGAAAGCGGAAGGATGTAACAGATTGACTCGTGAGGTCTCGGTCATAGCCGGTCAGTCGTATGTATCTTTTCATAACATACTTGACAAGATTGCGACGACCGATAAAGAAGGAGTCCATTTCGGTTTTGCTTTCGATCTCGAGCAACCGGTGATTCATGCAGATTTACCTTGGGGAATCATGGAAATAGAAAAGGATCAGCTGGCAGTCGGAAACAGGAATTGGTTGGCTTTCCAGCGTTGGTTGAATCTGTCGGACAAGGAGAAGAATGTAACTTGGTGTGCACTCAATGCCTGTACTTTTGAAGTCGGAGAGATGAGTGCCAATATACTGGGAGGTGCATTCAGGTCACCTGAATGGATACGTAAAATAAAACCTTCTGCAACAATCTATTCATGGGCTTTAAACAATCATTGGCATACGAATTTTGCCTTGTCGCAGGAGGGAACGATTCGGTTTGACTATCGTGTTCAACCGGCAAAAGGTGCTTATAATGCAGCCGAAGCGAACCGATTCGGAATGGAACAGATTCGGCCTATGATTGCGGTGCCGGTGGAACAACAATATGAATATTCACCGAATATGAAATTAACAGGAGACGAATCCGTGGTTGTTTCTATGATAAAAACAATCGATGAGGGGCAGTCTCAGATCGTACGTTTGCGTTCTGTATCCGATAAAGAACAGGAAGTTTCTTTAACTTGGAATACTAAAATTCCCCGGCGGATATCTCTATGTAAATCAGGAGAAGAACCGGATAAGGAACAGGTTACGGATGGAAAAATCGTAGTTCCGGCGATGGGATTTACTACGGTTAGACTGGAATGGTAGAATATGTAATATAGATTAATTCCATGAAAACACAAGAAAATAAGAGTAAGGTATATCAACTGATACCTGTTTTGTTTGCCTTTTTTGTTATGGGCTTTGTGGACGTAGTAGGCATTTCCACAAGCTATGTGAAAAACGACTTTACTTTAAGCGATACGCTGGCAAACCTGTTACCGATGATGGTTTTTCTGTGGTTTGCCGTTTGTTCGTTACCGACCGGATTACTGATGGGGCGTATCGGACGGAAGAAAACGGTACTTCTCAGTTCGTTGGTGACATGTGTGGCCATGCTTATTCCATTAATATATTATTCTTTTCCGACGGTCTTGCTGGCTTTTGCTTTGCTGGGTATAGGAAATACGATTTTGCAGGTATCGTTGAATCCGTTGTTGCTGGATGTTGTTTCGAAAGAGAAAGTGACCAGTATGCTGACGTTGGGGCAATTTATTAAAGCAATCTCTTCCACCTTGGGACCGGTTATCGCCGGTGTGGCTGCCGGGGTCTGGGGAAATTGGCATTTGATATTTCCTATCTATGCCTTTATCACATTACTTTCATGGCTCTGGTTGGTATTTACTCCTATTCGTGAAGTGGAAGGAGAGGTGACAAAACAGAAGGGGCGTGATGTGCTGGCGTTATTCAAAAAGGGCCGGTTGATGATTGCTTTTTCTGTGATTTTATTGATTGTAGGCTTTGAAATCAGTCTGATGACGGCTGTACCTAAATATTTTTTGGAGAGATGTGAACTGCCGATCGAGCAGGGAGGGCTAGGATGTAGTTTGTATTTCTCGGCCCGTACGTTAGGAACGTTTTTAGGAGCGATCATTTTAGCCCGTTACTCGTCCCGGCGTTTTCTGATAGGAAATATGGTGGCAGCGGTACTCGTCTTCCTGTTGTTTATGGCTACAACCAGTATGACGGTTCTGCTGGTAGCCCTTTTTCTTATCGGGCTCTTTTGTGCCAATGTTTTCCCCATTATATTTTCCTCGGCTATTCAGTCTGATCCCTCTAAAGCCAATGAGATATCAGCCTTGATGATAATGGGAGTAGCCGGAGGTGCTATTCTTCCGATGGTTATGGGGATTCTGGCCGATGCAACCAATCAGTGGATCAGCTTGTTCGTACCGCTTTTGGCCCTGATCTATATCATGTTGGTTTCTGTAAAAATGAAATATTAATATATAATGATTGAACGATTATGAAAGAAATGACATCTTTACAGCGTTGTATGGCTGTTCTGAATGGGGAAGTACCTGATATGCTTCCTGTGATACCTCAAAGTTTTATGTATGCTGTCGAAACAGCCGGGTTGAAAATCAGCGATGTGAATAAGGACGGACGAAAGATGGCCCAGGCGCATATTTTGTCTCAGGAAAAATATGGATACGATGGGTGTGTGATCGATTTCGATGATGCGTCGATTGCAGAAGCGATCGGAGCCAAGGTCATATTCAGGGAAGATGAGCCGGCTACGGTCGATGAAGAACAACCCGTATTGAAGGATTTGCGTGATATTTATGAGTTACCTCTGCCGGATCCGCAGAAATCGGGACGTTTATGTGAATGGCTGGAAGCTACCCGTACTCTGGTCGATGCTATCGGCGATCATGTTTTTATTATGGGACGTGCCGACCAGGGACCTTTCAGTATTGCTTGCCTGCTGAGGGGTACGACTCAGTTTATGATGGATTTGTTGTCGGAAGATCCTCAAGTAATAGCGGATGTGATCGAGTATTGCCGTCAGGCAAGTGTCCTTTTTGCTAAAGCGCAGAAAGATGCCGGAGCCCACGCTACGTCTATCGGTGATGCTCTGGCCGGTCCGAATTTGATCTCACCGGATATGTATCGCCAGTTTGCTTTGGAACCGGAAAAGAAAATGACGGAAGAAGTCCAGGCCTACGGAATACCTCTTTCCCTGCATATTTGCGGTAATACAAATGCTATTATCGGGGATATGGGAACAACGGGGGCACGGATTCTGGAAGTCGATTGGAAACTCGACATGGAAGAAGCGCGAAGACTGGTTCCGATGGACACGATCCTGATGGGAAATGTAGATCCCAGTTTCCCGCTGGTACACGGTACGCCGGCCGAAGTGGATGCGGCAGTGAAAAAACTGGTGGAAGCAACCCGTGGCAGAAGCCATATCATCAGTTCGGGTTGTGCCATGGGGCGGAATACTCCTCCGGAGAATTTCAAGGCCTTTATTGCTGCTGCCCGTAAATACGGTTCTTATGAGGAGATTATGCGTTTACAGAATCAATAGGGGAAGAGATGATAGAAACATATTATCACGATAAGGAAGGATATAATCCGTTTCTTATCAGGGAAGGATGGCAGGTTGCCCAATTGAATCATGTGGCAAAACACGGTTTGGCAGATATCGACCAGATCGAAGTTCACCGGGCTACGGATGAAGTCTTTATTCTGTTTAAAGGGGAGGCTGTATTGATAGCGGCAAAACCTGACGATAAAGATGTTCATTTTGAATGTGTAAAAATGAAGCCGGGAGTCACTTATAATATCCCGGCAGGAACCTGGCACAATATCGCTATGGATCCGGAGGTTGAAATCATTATTGTTGAAAAATCGGATACCCATAAACAGGATTGTGCCTATTTGGATTTGACTCCTTTGCAAAGGAATCGTTTGTATGCAATAATTGAAGACGTATTAAAGTAACCACGATGAAAAAAGGAATTGTACTCACTGTTTTATGTGTCTTGTCGTCCTTATCTGTTAAGGCGCAAGTACTGAACGATACTTATTCATGTGACAATGAATCATATGGACTTTTGAAGAATTTGTCGGATTCGCCGTTAAGCCGGGGGAATATCTATGTGTTCACCACGACGCATCAGGACCTGGCGTGGCTGAACCATCTCGATGCCTGTATAGCAGACCGGGATACGCTTTGGCTTACTCCGTTTCTGAAACGTCTGGCCGATGATCCCAATTTCAGGATGGATATAGAGCAAACATCTATTCTGAAAGAATATATTCATCGTCATCCGGAGACACAGCCCTTGTTTGCTAAATATATGAAGGAAGGACGTATCTGTGTGGGAGGTACTTTTATTCAGCCTTATGAAGAAATGTATTCGGGAGAATCATTGGCCCGGCAGTTTTACCTTGGAAGTCGTTGGTTGAAAAAGAATTTTGACGGTTATGCTCCGTTGTCCTATTTTAATGTAGATGTACCGGGGCGCACATTACAAATGCCGCAGATAATGAAGAAGGCTGGCATCGACAACCTGATTATCAGTCGTCACGAAAGAGGGTTGTTCTACTGGCAATCACCCGACGGTTCGAAAGTCAGGACATATACGCCGGGACATTATATCTATTTTTACAATGTATTGGGAAAAGAAGATACAGCGGCTATTAAAGAAATCGGTAAGGAATCCATCTTATGGTATACTAAATATAACGATGTGAAAAAGGTGCCGACCGTGATGCCGGCCATGCTCAACTATGAGCTTTCATGGAGTAAGAAGCCGGTTGAAAATTGTCCTGTATTGATGGATAAATGGAATCGGATTCGTTATATAAGAAATGAAGAAACCGGTAAAAAGACAAAAGTATCTTTGCCTTCATTTAAATATGCAACGGCGGACGATTTCTTCAAGACGTTGGATCATTCTACCTCTGCGTTGCCGGTTGTTCAGGGAGAGCGTCCGAATGTCTGGTTATATATTCATGGGCCTTCGCATGAGAAAGCGTTGACTGCCAGCCGTGCCGGTGATGTCTTATTGCCCGATGCAGAGAAAATGTCATCTTATTCGGCGATGGTTCGCGGTTCGTTTGAACGGTATCCGTCCCGGGAATTGGAGGAAGCCTGGGAGGCTAAAATCTATCCGGATCATGGATGGGGTGGCAACGGAGGAATCATGACGGACAATACTTTTCTCCGAAAATATGAATTCGCTTTGTCACGGGCTGAACAGATCGTAGACCAGCAAGCTTTTTACCTGGCCTCTTCTGTGAAGACTTCTAATGAAAAAGGGAATCCGATCGTTGTCTTTAATAATTTGTCTTTCGGCAGAACTGCTCCCGTGCAGGTCGATGTTGCTTTTCAGCCGGGATATGCCCAGCATTTGCAGCTGAAGGATAGCCACGGGAAAAATATAGCATCTCAATTGTCAGATGTTTGCTATTATGGCGATGGTTCCATCGAGAAGGCCCGTCTTTCCTTTACTGCCGCTGATATGCCCTCAATGGGATTGAAAACCTATTATCTGAATCCGGCGGGAATGGAAAAACTGACGGAAGCACGGAAAACGACCTTGGTGGAGAATTCCTATTATTCAATCGAGCTGGTAGATGGCGGTATCCGGCAGATTTACGACAAAGCAACCGGATGTCCTTTATTGAATACGGAGAAATTTTTAGGTGGTGAAGTGATAACCATGCATTCTTATGGCAACGGAGCCGGTGAGTTCGATGCCGTACAACAGCCGGATATGGAAGGATTCGATAAGACATCCAACCATGCCGTTGCCTGGGAACTGGTAGAGAATGGTCCGGTTTTTACCTCTTACAAGATGCGTACCCCGATCCGTAATGCCGTGATTGAACAGACCTTACGGGTTTATCATCAGGTTAAGAAGATTGATATGGATGTCGATCTGTTGAACTGGGAGGGTGTCATGTTTCGTGAATATCGTTTGATGTGGCCTGTCGCTTTCAAACAATCGGCCGTTTCTTACGAAGTACCTTTCGGTGCGTTGACTGTCGGAAAAGACGAGTTACCGGGAGCTGCCGGCGAACGCTATTATGTGGAAAACAGCAAACAGCATCCGCGTGGTATCGGCAACTGGTTAAGTGTTACGGGAGAAAACTGTGCGCTAACTTTATCTTCTTCCGTGGCTGTTGCCGATTACATCGATCCGACTAACGATCCGGTCGACTATCCGGTTTTGCAACCGATCTTATTGGCTTCCCGAAGAAGTTGCCATGATAAGGGAAATGATTTTTTCCAACCGGGAGACCATTCTTATCATTTCTCGTTAACTTCGCATCCGGCAGGCGATAAGGCCAGGGAAGAATTCGGAGTTTCAGCCAATACCCCTCTGGTCGCCGTTTACAATCCGGAGCGTTTCCAAAAGGCTTCTTTGCCTGAAGAATATTCTTTCGTATCCGTAAACAATCCGAATGTGAAAATTACGGCATTGAAAAAATGTGAGGATGACAATAGCCTGATTATTCGTATGTATAACAGTTCGGGCAACGAAGAAAAAGTCGGTTTACAAATGGCTGTACAACCCAAGGCTGTAATCCATACAAATTTGATTGAAGAAGAGTTGGAACCGGTTCAAGAGATTGTTTTAGGAAAATATGCAATAGAAACTTATAAGGTGAAATTCTGATTGATGAAATAGCAGTCATACAGTTTGCTTTACAGATTCTATCAATGTAGTAGTAGTCGAACCTTAAAAATGTAAAAAAAGACTGTTGTATATAAATCTTACCGGAGTGGTAGGTGTATTTATTATATAATGGTAAATTTTACATCGGTAGGTTGTTAGTCGATAAAGGTAATTTGTAAAATGGCGATTAAAGTAATAATCAGGTTTGATATGAATCTATACAAGTGTGTTTTTATATGTATTAGTTTTTTTGTGTTGTTTGGGTTTTCCCAGGCATTATCAGCTGTACCTTCTTCCCGGAAGGTACAGACTGATTGTTTAAAGTTGTGGTACACAAAACCGGCTACAGACTGGATGACTGAAGCCTTGCCGATAGGGAACGGTCGTATAGGCGCAATGATTTTCGGAGGAATTGAACAAGACACAATACAGTTTAACGATAAAACATTGTGGACGGGAAGTACGGTATCGAGGGGGGCATTCCAGAATTTCGGAAATATACGGATTGACTTCGGAACACAGGGACCGGTCACTTCCTATCAGAGGTCTCTGGATATAGAAGAGGCAATCGCTTCGGTCGGTTATCAACAGGAGGGAGTATCTTATAAAAGAGAATATCTGTCCAGCTTTCCGGATGATGTGATCGTTATCCGTTTATCGGCAGATAAGAAAGGGAAAACCAACTTCTCTTTATCATTAGAGGGTACCCATCCGGATGAAATCAAGGTTGTAGAAGGACGGGAGATCAGCCTATCAGGCAAACTTACTTTATTATCCTATGCTGCCCGTTTGCATGTACAAAACGAAGGAGGTTCGCTGACTGTACAAAACGGAAAGCTCCAGGTTGAAAACGCTGATGCTGCAACAATCGTGTTGGGGATGGGAACAAATTTCTCAGCGACCAATTCCTCTTATATCATGAAGGGAGATTCGTGGAAGAAAGCCGTAGACGCTACGGTTTCCAGGGCATCGGGAAAGAGTTACAAAGAAATAAGAAAAGCGCATGTCGCTGACTATCAAGAATTGTTCGGCCGGGTTCAGTTAAAGTTAGGGGAAAAGAAGTCCAATGTGCCGACCGATGAGTTGTTTGCCGATTATATGAAAGGTACATACCATCCTGTTGCCGATGTCTTATTTTTTCAATACGGGCGTTATCTGATGATTGCTTCATCACGTGACGGATTGGATGTACCGTCAAACCTGCAAGGGCTATGGAATAATAGTAATACACCGCCTTGGGAAGGAGACATCCATTCGAATATCAATGTGCAGATGAATTACTGGCCGGCGGAGGTCACCAACCTGGCAGAGTGCCATTTGCCTTTTATCAATTATGTCTATAACGAATCGCAGACGAATGAATCGTGGAAAAAGATGGCACGCGAACAGAATTGTAAAGGCTGGACAATGCGTACGCAGAATAATATTTTCGGTTATTCCGACTGGAATTGGAACCGTCCGGCAAATGCTTGGTATTGCATGCATATCTGGGAAAAGTATTTATACGATCCGCGTAAAGATTATTTGGAGAACATGGCATATCCTGTCATGAAATCGGCCTGTGAGTTTTGGATGGACAGGCTGGTGCTCGATAAACAGGACTGTTGGGTTGCTCCCGATGAATGGTCGCCGGAGCACGGACCTTGGGAAGATGGAGTGGCTTATGCACAGCAATTGATAGCCGATCTGTTTGAGAACACGATTGAAGCTGGTAAGCTGATCGGCACGGACAATGTTTTCATAAAGGAATTGGAAGAAAAATATAACCGCCTGGATAAAGGGCTCGCTATCGGTAGCTGGGGGCAATTGAAAGAATGGAAATATACAGAAGATGATCCGCAGGATACGCACCGCCACTTATCCCATTTGATCGCTTTGTATCCGGGGGATGCCGTTTCTCCATTGACGATGCCGGAGTATGCGAAAGCCATCGAGAAGAGTCTGGATGCCCGTGCCGATGTAGGAATGGGATGGAGTCTGACCTGGAAGATCGCATTAAGAGCCAGGTTGTTTGACGGGGAACGGGCGCACTCGCTGTTGAAAAAGGCGATGGTGCTGGCGGATGGTTCGCTGGGTAGATTTGGTGTTTATCCGAATTTATTGAATGCCTTGCCTTATCAGATAGATGGCAATTTCGGCGCGACAGCCGGAGTGGCGGAGATGCTGATTCAGAGCCACCGGAATGAACTCCATCTGTTGCCGGCCGTTCCTTCCGTATGGGCGGATGGCGAAGTGCGCGGTTTACGGGGCAGGGGAGGCTTTGAAGTAGACATGGTTTGGCGGGATAAGAAGCTGGCTTCCGCACAAGTTAAGGCTTCGGGAGATCGCGAGTGCACGCTTCGTACCGATGTCCCTTTGAAAGTTGTAAATGCCGGATACAGTTGTGAGAAAGACGGGCACGGGTATTATCTGACCACCTTTCATACAAAGAAAAACAAAACATATAAAATCATATCTGACAGATAATAAAATCTTATATCCAATGAAACTGAAAATAACTCTTCTTTTATTAGGTTGTAACTTCTTGCTGTATTCACAAAACAATATACTGGATACGATGCTGCCGGAGGACACGTCCTTTTTTGCCGGAAAAAAAGAATTGCTTACGGCGACATGGCATGAGCCGTTCAGCTACAGCAGCATAAAAAGCAATCAGGCGCCCCTTGGCCCTTATATGGGAAATGGAGACGTAGGAGTTGTAGCATTTACATCGGATAATAGTCAAACATTAAAAATATCGAAAGTCGATTTTGTTACGGATGGTTGGACTGACTGGGCTGGTAGCGGGCCTGCCGCTTTACCCGTTGGAGGGGTGACTGTCACAGTCAATTCTCCGGTTTGTTCGGGTTTTACCACGGTCAACCATCCTGATCCGTCCGCATTTTGTTACCAGATGGATCAGTTGAACAGTGAATTGCGCATGACAACTGCCACCGCCCAACAGGTGAAGATGACCAGTTGGATGAGTATGGAGGAAAATGTGATCATAACCGAACTGACAAACCCTTCGAATACACCGGTCAGCATCTCGGTGGATACGTATGCCGACAGCCGGTCGGCAGCTTATGCCACAACGGCCGACGTGGAGGGGACGGTCGCCCGGGTGTCGCGTCAGACAAAGACGGAAAAGGTCAGATGGATTTCCCAGGCCGGTATATCCACCCGGATTGTGGGGACGGGAGTTGCCAAGCCGGAACGCCTTTCCGGGGCGATGATCCGCACGACTTTCCAATTGGCGGCATCCGATACAGTGTTTGTTGCCACGTATGTGTCCGGAGGTGGAAAAGGAAATGATCCGCAATTGTCCGCAGCAACCCGGCGGCTGTCCGGACTCGATAAAACAAGCATCGCCCGGTTGAAGGACGATAAAACCGCCTGGTGGAAAGATATGTGGACCCGTTCGTATGTAGAAACAAATGATGAGTTATTGAACCGCCATTATTTATCGTCCATTTACTTATTGGCTTCTGCCTATAACGAACATTCGCCTGTGTCCGGAGGTATGTACGGCGTGTGGAATATGGATGATAAAATGATGTATCATGGTGATATTCACCTGAACTATAACAGTCAGGCTGGATTCTACAGCGCGTTCTCAGCCAACCGTCCGGAAATAGTATTGCCATTTTATAAGACCATTGAACTGCTTATACCCGAAGGCAAACGGCGGGCTAAAGAAGAAATGGGAGTGATGCATCCCTCATGGGAAGGAAAATCTTGCCGGGGACTGCTTTTCCCTGTCGGTGCGTTGGGCATCGGAGTCTTTTATAATTACTATTGGCAGCAAACCATGAATGCTCCCTTTAATGTCCCTCTGTTCAGTTGGTATTATGAATATACCGGTGATATGGATTTCTTGCGTGATAAGGCTTATCCTTATATCCGGCTTTGTGGTGATTTTTATGAAGATTATATGCAGAAAGAAGCGTATGGAGATTCATATCGTTATACGATCACAACCGGAGGACACGAAAATTCTTGGGATTTGAATCCGCCTTCCGATTTAGCTTTTGTAGAACAAACGTTTAGCCTGTTACTCAAATACAGTAAACTGTTAGGGATAGACAAGGACCGCCGGAAAAAGTGGAATGACATTTTATCCCATCTTCCGGAGTATAAGGTAATAATGCCCACTAAAACGCCTAATCAAGGCCTTCCGGTCTATGCGAAGAATGAAGCCGGATGGGATTGGCCCAGCCATGCCATACAGATGCATTGTGCATATCCGTGTGAAGTGCTGAATTTGCATTCTGATTCTACCGCCTTGCAGATTGCCCGGAATACATTATATTATTACCAGGTTTCGCAAAAAGGATTTACCGAGACAATGAATGAACTGGGATTGAGCGCCTTTGTGATGGGGGCACGTGTCGGGATGGATCCGGATATATTGGTCGATAACATGAAGGCTTTGATAAAAACAGCTAAACCTAATTTCCTGATCATCGACGGACATCATTGCACGGAGAAAACAACTGTTATAGAAACAGTCAACTCTATGATGCTTCAGACGGTGGAGGATGTAATGTATTTTTTCCCTTGCTGGACTAACACGCCGGCTTCGTTTACCCGGCTGAGGGCTAAAGGAGCCTTCCTCGTTTCGGCCGGTTACGACGGAACGACGGTGTCCCGGTTGGAGATATTCAGTGAGAATGGCGGACAGTGCAAATTAAGCAATCCCTGGAAAGGTAAAGATATTCGGATTACCGAAAACGGTAAGGCCATATCTGTAAAAAGACAAAATGATGTATATTCATTTAAGACAAAAAAGGGGAGTACTTATGTCATAAGATGTTCCTGATTTTACCCTGAATAAATAAAATATAATATCAGATATATGAAAAATGCGATTATCATGTGTGCCTTCTGTCTTTTGGGAGGAAGTCATGCACACGTAACGGCTCAGGCTTCCTGGCTGCCGGCAGTAAAGAATACCGGCGCCCCCGTCCGGTTGTTGGAATGCAGTTACAACGAGGCGGAGTTGAAACAGTGTAAGGAAATAACTGCGGCTTCTGCCTGGGAAGTCCGTACGGAACAGACTGCGGTGAAAGATGGTAAAACGTATACCTTCACCTTTACCGCCAAACAGGATATGAAAGATGCCGGCGTAGCAGTCGCTTTCGACCAATATGGCTGGACGAGCGATAACTACGTGATGATTCCCTCTTCCGTGTACAATGGAAACCGGCAGCGTATCGTTAACCGTGCGTATGCGACCGGACTGGATAATACTGATTACCGCCGGAAAGACCTGGCACTGACCTCTAACCCTATTCCTCAATTGTCCCCGGAATATGGTGCCGGTTCCCGCCTGGAAGTGAATATAAGTAATACGGCTACTCCGGCTATCACGATCCTGGACCGGGCAAAACAAAAGGGTATATTCCTGTTGACCGACCAGGGTATAGACTGGAATAACCAGGTGCTGGACCATGCCCTGATCGTGGAGGAAACTCCCGACAGAAGTGTGGCTTCCTTTATAATCAGTGCTCCGGGGGTACGTGAACGGAAGCCTGAATTTATCGGTTTCAGCAAAAGTCCCGACCGGGGCGTACAGGTAAAGAAAGGCGATCAGATCGTTATCCGGGTAACGGAAGTGACTTTCCCTTGTAAAGATGTACCTGAACTGCTGGCTCGCTTCATGAAAGACCGTAAGTCGCATGCCGGCGGAGAAGCGCCCCGCAACCTGATGCCGATGAGTGAAGTGTTGACCCGTATGGTGAAAAATATCGATGACCGTTACTATATCGGCGACCAGTGGCAATACTATTGCCCGGAAAATGCCAACTGGATGTCGTACGGTTGGATAGGCGGCCTGATGAATACATATCCGATGCTGGCTTTGGGTGATGCGGAACATCTGCAAAAAGTGAAGAACACATTCGATTTCGCCTTGCCGCGTGCCAAAGGGAAAAGCGGATATTATTATGATGTGCTGGGAGCAGACGGAAAGCCTTTTTCCCGGGATGCCGCCGCCAATCATCCGGGAGTCGGACTGACCCGCAAGAACGGGGATATCCTGTATTGGATGGTTAAGCAGTTTATGCTGCTGAAAGAACAGGAAAAAGCCAATGCTATCGATCCTGAATGGGAAACCAATGTACGGCTCCTGGCGGATGCCTTCGTCAATACCTGGAAGAAACATGGGACATGGGGAAATTACCTGGACGTAGAATCCGGCGATATCGCTGTTTACAATACGACCAGTGGTGCCATGGCGGTGGCCGGCCTGGCATTGGCCTCCGGCTATTATAATAATCCGGATTATCTGAAGGTCGCTTGTGAAGCGGCAAAAGATTACTATGACAGTTTCGCATTGGTCGGTTTTACTTCCGGTGGTTGCGGTGATATCCTGCAAAATGCGGATTCGGAGACGGCAGTTGCTTTGATGACTTCCTTGATGACTTTGTATGAAGTAACCGGTAAGGAACAATATCTGAAACAGTCGGCCGACCTGGCAAACCTGTGTGCCACCTGGACTGTCTCTTTCCCTTACCGCTTGCCGGAGAATACTCCCCTGGCAAAGTTGGGGGCAAACCTGACCGGAGCCGTATGGGCCAGTACACAGAATAAGCATGGCGCTCCCGGTTTCTGCACCCAGTCCGGCGATGCCCTGTTCAAATTGTATCGTTCGACCGGCGATGCCTCGTATGCCGAACTGTTGCGTGATGTCATCCATGCGCACGCCGAAGGTATCCAGCCGAATGGAAAGATTACGGAACGCCTGACCTATTGCGATGCCGACAGCCGGGGTTCACGTGGCGACGGCGGACAGACGGGTTGGAACGAGACGAACGGTGCCCTGATGGCGTTGGAAATCCCCGGTATTTATGTGCGTACCGACCTCGGTTCGTTGTACATCTTCGACCATGTGGAAGCGAAAATAGTAAAGCAAAACAACAAGCAGATGGTTCTTCAAATTACAAATCCTACCGCCTATGATGCCACCGTAACAATCTTAGCCGAGAATGCGGAACAGGCTTCCCGCCCTCTGGGTGATAACGCTTTCCTGCAATGGAAAGACAAGGTGACGGTAAAGGCCGGTAAAACGGTAAACTATAAGATAGTGTTTTGAATTTATAGGGATGCGACAAGATGAAAAGGGTTGATATTTAGCTTGCCCCGCCCTTACAGGGCGGAAAGGCAGGAACGAGTTTTCATAAACCCAGGGTTAGAACCCTGGGCTGGTTTGTTAAAGCCTTACAGGCTTACATTGACACCGTAAGGGTGGTTCACGAACCGCCCCTACCAACAACGCTACATTCAAATTTGACAATAATTGAACCCAATATGAATCCAAACCAATATCTGAATTGCAAACAAATTAATTGAATAACTTATATGGATAATATGTGTAAGAAATGTATCTCTCTCCTGGCTGTATCCTTGACGCTTTTCGGTTGTACGACCGAAAAGACATGGGATTTCCGGACCGATTATTTCAGTATCGGCATTAATGACAAGGGGTATATCACGAGTATGAAGAATACGACTGTCTCCCCGAACCGCGAGTTCAGTCCTGCCGACAAACCCTCTCCGTTGCTGTCGCTCTATGACAGTGAAAAGAAAGTGTATTATACGCCCCAAAAGGCCGTTTATAATGCAGAGGCTGATTGTTTTACCCTTGAATACCCGAACGGTTCGGTAGCAACGATAACCCTGCAACCGGCCGATAAATATTTCAAACTGACCCTGAACAGTCTCGAGCCCCGGAATGGCATCGACTGCATCCAATGGGGTTCCTATTATACCAATATCGACAACCTGTTGGGCGAAATCATCGGAGTGGCCCGCGATACCAGCGATGTAGTCAATTACAGCATCGGTATGCTTGCCCTCAACGACAATACCATTGGCGGTACCGCTGATATAGAAGGGGATGCGGCTCCATTCCAATATATCATTCATACGCCCGACGCGAAACGTTTCCCGTTGCCGGATAGCCTGCATGAAGGACAGGTGTTTACACTGGGCGGAAACGGTATCAGCGACGTCGCTTTCTATGCCAATAAAGAACCTTATTACCGCATCATGTACGGAAATGCCGCGATGGTCGATAGCCTGGGACGTATCTTTTTGAATTATCAGTCGCGCGACCGTACGAAAAGTCGTCAGGTTCATTATTCCCTGATACCTAATATGCCGGCCAATATTCCGAACCATATCGATGTGGAACCGATTCCGGGAGTCGATTTTATCGGTTCTTCCATCGCCTTGTGGGGAAGTCCCGACAGCACGGCTTTGATGGACGTGATACAGAATATCGTCCTGTCCGAAGGACTGCCTCATCCGACTGTCAATGGAAAATGGATTAAAGATCCAGCCGCCTATTCGCCCGATGTTATGACCAGCGGAAACCAGTACGACAGCATCATTTCCTATACCGCCAAACTCGGTTTCCCGGCTATCCATGCCTACGACCAGGGTTTCTTGCGTCCCGACCGTGCCAATGAAGGTTATCTGGACGGCAGGAACCAGGAAAAGAAACCTTTCCGCTTTCACTCGGGTAACAAATCCCACCGTGAATTTGCCGACATGGCGGCCGCGAAAGGTATCATGCTGGGACGTGTCAATATAACGAATTCACTGGCACCGGGCACGAAGGATGCCAGCCCTGTCCCGAGCGATAGCCTGTGTTATCAGCAGAAACGCATCTTGATGAAAGACCTTTCCCCCGAAGATACCGTTATCATTGTGGACGATCCTACCTATCTGGAAGAAATAGCCAGCTGGGAAGGACATTGTGAAAATCTGAACATGGTAAAGATCGGCGGCGAACTGATTCATTACCTGGGTGTCTCCGAAACGGCCCCTTATACCTTGAAGAATGTGACCAGAGGCTATTGGGGAACCAAGCCAATCGCACATAAAGCGAATGATACCGTCTATAAATTGCAGGTAACCATCAATTACGGTTACGAAGGCATTATCCCGAATCTGGCCCTCCAGGACAAGATCGCCGAATATTATGCCGATGTATCCCATCTGTGCGGTTTGACCCTTTACGACTTCGACGGGCAGGAATTCCTGTTCAATAACGGTCACGGTTACTATTCCGCCAAACGCTTCTTCCGGAAAATGTTCGGTCGGGCGAAAGAGTTGGGAGTACCCTATATCCGTTTCTCCGGTGCCACTCTGTCGGAAGGTTCGTGGCATTACCAAAGTGTCTGGAATGTCGGTGGCGGACGTAACCTCTATGACATCGATACCCGCGAGTGGGGCAGTGCCACCAGTCAGGGAAAAGACTTGCGCGATGTTACTTATTCCAATTATTACCCGGTCTCTTTCGGTGGAAACTTTGCCATTAAAGATACCTCTACCGTTGAGCAGTATGAGCATGTTCAGGCAATCTCGGTCGGTTACGGGGCCACTTACTTCTTGGCGATCAACCAGAAAGATGTGGAAAGTTGTCCGCAGAAAGATCAGATATTTGCTGCGATCCGCACCTGGGAAGATGCCCGCCATGCCAACGCTTTCCCCCGTGCGATAAAGAAACTCCTGCGCGACCCGTCTTACGACTGGCGGTTGGAAGCTGGCACAGACGGTAACAGTTGGACGCTTCACCGGCTTGTCGATGGAAAAAGTGTGGAAACCTTTGACCTGAAACGGGCGAAAGGTTATTAAAATAGCACAGTAGTGTCACTAAGGATAGCATTATAGTGTTACATATAGTAGCTCTATAGTGCTGTGCATGGTGGCACTATTGTGTTATTTATCGTTTGAATCTTGAATCTTTTTAAATAATAATCTATGTATATTTCTTCATCATCTTTTAGCTATCGTCTGTTAAGCGGCTTGCTTTTCTGCCTGCTGATTGCCTGCCGGAATGAGGCAGGCAGTAATAATCAATATGTGAATAAATGGATTGGGACCGGTTTGGAAGGAAGGGTGGCTCCTGTAGCGTCTGTTCCGTTCGGGATGATGCAGATAGGAGCGGATACGCGTCCGTATGGTGCCGGCTATCATTATGACGATCCTTCTATCCTGGGCTTCAGCCATCTGCATAAAAGTGGCGGAGGATGTGCCGATTTTCTGGATATCTTATTTATGCCCTTACCTTTGAATAGCGGTATGACGGACGAAGAACTTTATTCAAAACAGTATCAGGCGGTATTATCCCATAAAGACGAGAAGGCCGAACCCGGATATTATTCTGTCGGTTTATATGATAAACAATTGACGGTTGAACTGACGGCTTCCCGACGCTGTGGCCTACAGCGGTATACGTATGCCTCTGAAGGTGAGATACCGGTGATTGTCGATTTAAAATATGGCTCGGAAAGTGCTTGTACCATACAAAGCGAGCATGATGTCGATACGGTGTATGCGTCGGCTTTTGAATGGATTGATCCGTATACCGTTCGTGGATATCGTTGCTCGAACGGATGGACGCCGGGGCAACAGGTTTATTTTTATTCCACCTTTTCTTCCCCTATTAAAGAGTGCGTTTTATATGTCGACGACCGGCGAATGGAAGGGATGACTTCGGCGGAAGGAACGAACATAAAGGCTTTATTGATTTTTGAGAGTAATACGGGCGAATTGGAGGTCCGGACGGCACTCTCTTCGGTGGATACACAGGGGGCTGCCAAGAATCTTTGGGCAGAGACAAAAAATAAAACATTTGATGCCATCCGCGAAGAGGCCGCCGGCAAGTGGCACGATGTGTTAGGACAGATAGAAATCGAAACGACAGACCGTAAGAAGAAAGAACTGTTTTATACTTCTTTACATAATGTGATGCTGTATCCGTTTTTATTTTCTGATGTGGATCATTGTTTCAGGGGACCGGATTGGCAGGTCCATCAGACGGACGGGTTCGATTATTACGGGGGAGTCATCGGTTTTTGGGATACGTTCCGGGCGGCCTGCCCGCTTCTTTCGGTGCTTCATCCGGAGGTGGCCGAAGACTATGTAAAAACGTTGTTGGAGCATTACAAATATGCCGGACAGTTGCCTATCTGGACGTTGTGGGGCATTGAGAATTATCAAATGACCGGAATACATTCGCTTCCCGTAATTACCAATGCTTATTTGAACGGTATTATCGGTTTCGATACGGAACTGGCTCTCAAAGCAATGACCGAATCGGCGATGAAGGATACATGCGGGTATTCGATGGGGTATTTCGTCGGATTGGAAAATTATAGGAAATACGGTTACGTCCCTTGTGATATGGAAATGGAATCGGTGGCCCGCACACTCGAATATGCTTTCGACGATAGGGCGTTGGCACGTTTTGCCGAACAGATAGGAAGAAGCGAAGAGGCCGCTTATTTCAATGAACAGTCTTTCAATTATAAAAATGTATTTGATACTGATATTTGCTTTGTCAGGGGAAAGACAAAAGAGGGTAAATGGCGTACACCTTTTGCTCCGTTGGCATCTTCGCATCGTAAGGATGATTATTGCGAGGGGAATGCCTGGCAGTGGTCTTTCTTTGTTCCTCACGATGTGGAAGGGTTGGCGGCTTTGATGGGCGGAAAGGAACGGCTGGCTGCCCGCCTGGATTCGCTTTTCACAATGTCTTCTGCATTGGAGGGCGACGATGTATCCGGTGATATCTCCGGCCTGATCGGACAATATGCCCATGGCAACGAACCCGGTCATCATACGATTTATATGTATAATAAAGTGGGGCAGCCATATAAAACCCAGAAGTATGTCAATCAGGTACTGACAACCTTGTATAATAATACGCCGGATGGCATATGCGGGAATGAAGATACGGGGCAGATGAGTGCCTGGTATGTCTTTAGTGCCTTAGGTTTCTATCCGATGGACCCGGTTTCCGGCCAATATGAGTTGGGAGCTCCTTTGTTTGAATATGCAAAGATCAAACTGCCTTCGGGTACGGATTTTATTATAAAGGCCAGGAATCTATCCGATAGCAATATCTATGTCGATAAAGTCTTTTTGAACGGGGAGGAATTGAAGCGAACCTATATTACTTTCGAAGAAGTATTGCAGGGAGGAGAACTGGTATTCGAAATGAAGGGAGAAGATATGATATAGATGTTGTTATGTATACAATAAATATGTGCGTTTTTATTGTTTATATGATTGATAGTCTGTATATTTGTGGCTGTAGATGCTTGAAAAACATAATAATAAGATGTAATTTGTACAAGAAGTATGAAAAGTTTGTTGCTAACCTTTTTGATTGCACCGTTATTGATCGGTTGCCAGGATACTCATCTGATAAAGGCAAAGATTGCCCAGTCCCCGAAAACCTTTTGTAACCCGGTCAACCTCAACTACCGGTTTATGAAAATAGATGGAGGTGAGGGGATTCGCGAAGCTGCCGACCCTGTTGTGGTGTCGTTTAAAGACAAATATTACCTGTTTGCCTCTAAGTCATCCGGCTACTGGTATTCCGAGGATTTTACAGATTGGAAACATGTCTTCATCACCGATTCCGTGTTGCCGATAGAGGATTATGCACCGGGGCTTTTTATACATAAAGACCATCTCTATTATGTCGGTTCTACGCATGGAAAAGGCATGTTGTACCGTTCGGCTGCACCGGAAACGGGAGAGTGGGAACCGGTGAAGGAAATCTGGTCTTACTGGGACCCCGCTTTTTATGTGGAAGGGGATAATCTCTATATGTACTACGGCTGTTCGCCCGTAGACCCTATCTATGCACAGGTTTTGGACCTGAACACCCTGGAGGCCCGGACAGAAGTGATTACTTGTTTCAACAGTAATAAAGAAGAATATGGCTGGGAACGGACAGGCGAACACAACGAATTGCCCCGCCGCCCTTATATCGAAGGAGCCTGGATGACGGCTCATCAGGGGAAATATTATTTACAATATGCCGCTCCCGGAACCGAATGGAAATCGTATGCCGACGGAACGTATGTCAGCGACTCTCCCTCGGGCCCTTTTACCTATATGGAAAACAGTCCGGTCTCTTATAAGCCGACAGGCTTTATCGGGGGAGCCGGGCATGGTTGTATGTTTACCGTAGGCAACGAAAACTACTGGAAGGCGGCGACCAATTCTATTTCCGTCCGGCATATGTTCGAACGGCGTGTCTCTTTCTATCCGGCTGGTTTCGACAAAGACGGCTATCTCTATACGGATACTTATCTCGGTGACTATCCGATGTTTTTACCTACGGGAAAAAGACAGGCTTCCGGCAGCAACCAACCCGGTTGGATGCTGCTTTCTTACGGCAAGACGGTTACTGCTTCCTCTACGCTGGATGGTTTTCCGGCAGGGAACATCGTGGATGAGGATTCGCGTACGGCCTGGGTTGCCGCTACCAACAACGATACGGAATGGTTGCAGGTGGATTTGCAACATCTTTCGTCTGTCAATGCCATTCAGGTCAATTTCGATGAATATGGGGCCAAACAGAAGGGCTTCGTTCCGGGTGTTTACCAGAGTTATGTGATTTATGCCTCGGTGAATGGGGAGGACTGGTATCCGGTAGTGGATTACAGCACGAAAAAGACGGATACCCCGCACGATTATATCGAGTTTGAAGAACCGTTTAAAGCCCGCTATATCAAACTACAGAATAAGGAATATACCGTATCGTCCAACCTCTCGGTCCGCGATTTGAGGATATTCGGTAACGGCTTGGGCAGCAAACCCCGTCCGGTGAACGGCTTTACGGTTAAGCGGAATGAAGAAGACCCGTGTAAAGTCAGCCTGGCCTGGAACGAAGTGCCGCATGCCCAGGGGTATATTGTCCGTTATGGCATTGCCGAAGACAAGCTATATAGTAATTTCCAGGTGATGGGAGAGACTTCGCTGGAGATCGGCAGCCTGAATAAAGGAGTTACTTATTATTTCACGATAGATACTTATAACGAAAACGGTATTACCCGGACCGAACAGGTGGAGGTCTGCCGTTAATCCATTTAAGAAACAATAGATCAGAGAAATGAAAAGATTGATTTTTACAGTGATGTTATTACTCCCCTGCCTCTGGCTGGGTGCCCAGTCACAGCGGGAGAGAGAGTTGTTGAATCAGGATTGGCTTTTTGCTAAAGGGCATGCGGCCAATCCGGAGAAGGATTTTAATTACGGGCAGGCATTGTCGTTCTCTAAGATTGCCTTTTTGCAGGAGTCGACTATGCTGGATGCAGACCAGGAATCACGTTTGGCTATTCCTCATACGCAACGGTTTGACGATAGCAAGTGGGAGAAGATCTCTTTGCCTCATGACTGGGGGATGGCTTTGGGATATAGCCAAGAGCAATTCAAGATGAAAGGATACCGCAAGTTGGGCGGACGTGCACCCGAAAACAGTGTGGGCTGGTATCGGAAACGGTTTACTCCCGAGTTGGTAAAAGGGGATCGGTATACGCTGGAGTTTGAGGGTATCTTCCGTGATGCACAGGTATGGATGAACGGTGTCTATTTAGGACGCGGTGAGAGCGGTTATGTACCTTTGGTCTTCGATGTAACGGAATGCCTGAATTATGAAAAGGATGCGGAAAATGTGATTTCCGTCCGTGTAGATGCGACTCATTCCGAATTATGGTCGTACGAAGGTGCCGGCATTTATCGGAATGTATGGTTGACTCGCACGGCTCCTGTGCATATTCCGCAATGGGGGACGTTTGTCACCAGCGAAGTGGATCTGCAAAAGAAGGAAGCCCGTGTGAAGGCACAGATAGAAGTGACGAACCAAAGTGGTAAATCGGTCGATCTTATTGTGCAAAACAGTATAATCGACTGTCAAGGGAAAGAAGTAAACAAATCTGGTACAACCCTTACCGTACCCTCGTTGGAAACGAAAGAGGTGGAAACATACATGGATGTACGGCAGGTTGACTTATGGTCGTTGAAGACTCCGACGCTTTATACGTTGCATACTGATATTTTGTTGGATGGGGCAGTGGTCGATAGCTACGATACCTCTTTCGGTATCCGTGACATCCGTTTCGATGCCAACGAAGGTTTCTTCCTCAATGGCGAACGAGTACAGATTCAGGGGGTATGCTGCCACCAAGACCATGCCGGTGTGGGGATTGCTGTTCCGGACCAGCTGAATGCGTGGCGAATCGCCCGTCTGAAAGAGTATGGAGTAAATGCATACCGCGCTTCCCATAATCCTCCGACGGAATCTGTCTTGAATGCTTGCGACACGCTGGGTATGCTGGTCATGGATGAACTGCGTGTATTGAGCTCCAGTGATGAAGGTCTGAGCCAGCTGAAGACAATCATTCGTCGCGACAGGAATCATCCGTCTGTTATCATTTGGTGTTTGGGAAACGAAGAACCTGCCATACAGGGAACAGAGAAGGGGCGTATGATTGTTGAGCGCATGAAAGCCGTTCAGCGCAAACTGGATCCTACTCGTCCGTGCACGGCTGCCATGAACGGTAGTTGGGGGGAAGGTTTTACCTATGCCGTAGATGTACAAGGTTCTAATTATTATAAAATAGGCAATATCGACGCAGTTCATGAAAAGTTCCCGAATCTGCCTTGTATCTTCACCGAAGAGGCAAGTACGGTGATGACGCGTGGTATTTATGAGACTGATGCGAAGAAGGGTTTCCATCAGGCTTACGATCGTGATGTTCCGGGATGGGGAGCACGTGCACAGGAATGGATGCGTTATGTCGATGCACGCAAGTTTGTTGCCGGTGCTTTCGTATGGACCGGATTCGATTATGGAGGCGAGGCGCAGTTACATTTCTGGCCGGGTGTAGTTTCTCATTTCGGCATATTAGACTATTGCGGCTTCCCGAAAGATGCATTCTGGTATTACAAGGCTTGGTGGACGGAAGAACCGGTGTTGCATGTGCTTCCTCATTGGAATGGAATCGGTACGGATTCGGTCGATGTACATCTGTATACCAATATGGATGAGGTGGAATTGTTCCTGAATGGCAAAAGCCTGGGTAAAAAGACGGTTGAAAAGTTCGATATTCCTGCTTGGCGTGTTAAATATACCCCGGGTAAGCTGTTGGCCAAAGGGAAGAAGAACGGAAAGAAATACACCGAGTTGGTGGAAACTACCGGAAATCCGGCTTCCCTGCAACTGGTCAGTGAAAACGGTACTTCTATCCAGGGTGATGGTAACGACGTTGCTATCATTACCGTAAAAGTGTTGGATGCCAAAGGACGTGTAGTACCTACTGCTGAAAACGGAATTCATTTCGATGTCCGTAACGGCAAGATTCTGGGAGTGGGTAATGGTAATCCTTGTAGTCAGGAACCGGATGTCTTCCCTGCCGGAAGCGATGTACACCGGAATGCATTTAACGGCTATGCCCAGGTACTTGTCACCAGTGACCGTTCCGGACAACCGATCGAATTGACTGCTGTATCGGAAGGGTTGAAAGAGAGTAAGATTATTGTAGAAGTAACCAAATAAAATAGGCAATCACATGAAAAGCAAACTGAAAAGTATCGTGTTACTGGCCGCTCTCTCTATGGGCGGCCTGACGGCACAAACGTACGACTATCCGTTTCGTAATCCGGACCTTCCGTTGGATGTCCGGGTACAGGATATCATTTCCCGTCTGACGCTGGAAGAAAAAGTCCAGTTGATGAAACATGCCGCCCCGGCTGTTCCCCGTTTGGGTATTCCTGCTTATAACTGGTGGAACGAAGCGTTGCATGGCGTGGCTCGTACGAAGGAAAAGGTGACTGTTTTCCCGCAGGCGATCGGTATGGCTGCCACCTTCGACACGGAAGCTCTTCAAAAGATGGGAGATATGACCTCTTCGGAAGGACGCGCCCTGTTCAATGAAGACCTGAAAGCAGGCAAGACCGGCGAAATCTATCGTGGACTGACTTATTGGACTCCGAATATCAATATCTTCCGTGATCCCCGCTGGGGACGTGGACAGGAAACCTATGGCGAGGACCCGTACCTGACAGCCAAAATGGGTTCGGCGATCGTCCACGGCCTGGAAGGAAATAATCCGGAGTATCTGAAATCGGTGGCTTGTGCTAAACATTATGCCGTACACAGCGGTCCTGAACACAACCGCCATTCTTATGACGCCCGTGTTTCCATGTATGACCTTTGGGATACTTACTTGCCCGCTTTCCGGGAACTGGTGACTAAAGCGAAGGTACATGGTGTGATGTGCGCCTATAACCGTTTCGAAGGAACTCCCTGTTGCGGGCATAACGAGTTATTACAGGATATTCTTCGTAACCAGTGGAAGTTCGATGGATATGTGACGTCCGACTGCTGGGCGGTCAGTGATTTTGCCAAGTATCATAAAACACATAGCAACGATACGGAAGCCGTAGCCGATGCCGTTCTGAACGGTACAGACCTTGAATGCGGTAATCTTTATCAGAAATTGCAGCAAGGGGTGGAGAAAGGCTTGATCTCCGAGAAAGATATCAATGTATCTTTGGCTCGCCTGTTCGAAATCCAGTTTAAGCTGGGTATGTACGATCCTGCTGACTGCGTGCCTTATGCATCTATTGGTCGTGAAGTGATCGAATGTGATGCCCACAAAAAGCATGCCTATGAGATGGCGCAGAAATCAATGGTGTTATTGAAGAATAATAAGAATATCCTGCCGTTGAATGCCTCCAAGATCAAACGTATCGCCCTGATCGGTCCGAATATGGATAATGGCAGCACGCTGTTGGCTAACTATTTTGGTACGCCGAGCGAAATCATTACCCCGTATAAGAGTTTGCAGAAACGCTTTGGTAACAGTATTCAGATCGATACGCTGACAGGTGTCGGTATTGTTCAGAAACTCGAAGGTGCTCCTTCTTTTGCCCAGGTGGCTGCTCAGGCGAAAAAAGCAGACATTATCATTTTCGTGGGTGGTATCAGCGCTGATTACGAAGGCGAAGCCGGTGATGCCGGAGCTGCCGGTTACGGTGGGTTTGCCAGCGGTGACCGTACAACGATGAAACTGCCTCCCGTGCAGACCGAACTGATGAAGGAACTGAAAAAGACGGGCCGTCCGCTAATCCTGGTCAATATGTCCGGTTCCGTGATGAGCTTCGACTGGGAGAGCCGCAATGCCGATGCGATCCTGCAAGCCTGGTACGGCGGACAAGCTGCCGGCGATGCCATTACCGATGTTCTCTTTGGCGACTATAACCCGGCCGGCCGTATGCCGTTGACTACCTATATGAATGACGAGGATCTTCCGGATTTCGAGGATTATTCGATGGCAAACCGTACGTATCGTTATTTCAAAGGCGATGTAAGATATCCGTTCGGCTATGGCTTGAGTTATACTACCTTCGGGTATGCTCCTTTGCAGAATGCCTCCACCGTCAAGACCGGAGAAAGCATTCAGGTAACCACAATCGTAACGAACACCGGAAAGCGTGCCGGCGACGAAGTGGTTCAGTTGTATGTATCCCATCCGCAGAACGGCAACACCCGTGTCCCCTTACGTGCCCTGAAAGGTTTCAAACGTATTCATCTGGATACAGGTGAAAGCCGGCAGGTAACCTTCACCCTTTCTCCCGAAGAACTGTCTTTGGTGGATGAAAAGGGTAACCAGGTCGAGAAAGAAGGCACAGTCGAATTATATATCGGCGGCGGCCAGCCTTATAAATCGGAAGGTAGCTTCGGGGAACTGAAGATTGAAGGGGAGAAATATGTAGTTTATTAATTTCTATTGCATATCACAACTGTGCTCCTTTCATATCACAGTTGGATTCCGTTTGTTTCACAGATGGATTTCTTTTGTATCACAGCTGTGATATGCAAAAAGAATCAGATGTAAATAACAAGGGAAAGCAGGCAAACAGCACTGCCTCCCTTGTAATAACCAATAACCGAAAGGGAGATAGAACACTCCGGTATACGAGCTTGCAGGCGATTGATCCGTTTTCATATCTGTTGGGATCAATTACTGCAAGCTTTGTTATTTTTATCCCGATATTGATTGTATAATTATTTATTTACTTATTTTTGCGCGGGGATATAAGGAGATGAGACATCCGCTTTTTACTATTATATACAGAGAAAAAACTATATTGCTATGATTATTAACGAGAGTACATTCAAAGATGCATATAATGATTATTTTGAAATTATATGCCGCTTCCTGAATTATTATACCCGTGATTATCAGGTGATAGAAGAAGTTGTGCAGGATGTCTTTGTAAACCTTTGGGAAGATTATGAAGGAAAGGACGTTCAGTACATCAAGACCTTTCTTTATAATAGTGCCCGTAATCGTATGTTGAACTACCTGCGTGATGAAGAAAACCACAATGTCTTGTTAGAGAAATGGGCCCGCATCGAGTTGGAGAAGAACGAATCCATAGATTGTGTTGACCGGGAGTTATTCTATCAACTATTGCAAGCCGCCGTTGAGTCTTTGCCGGAGAAATGTAGAGAAATATTCATCTTGAGCCGCGAAGAGCAACTAAGCTATAAAGAAATAGCACAAGTAAAAGATATATCCGTAAAGACTGTTGAAAATCAGATGGGGATAGCACTTAAAAAGATCCGGGAGTATCTGGCTGCACACTCTGATGAAACCATTGCCCTTCTCTTCCTTTTACTGAAACTGACAGAAGAATAAAAAAATATTCATATCCTTTTGGGGGTTTTGTCCCTGCCCATGTGTCTACTGAATAAAATAGCAGAACATGGATAAAAAACAGATACCTTACGAACTATTGGCGAAATACCTCTCCCGGCAATGTACGACCGAAGAGCAGGAACAGGTTATCCGCTGGCTTGATGAAGAGCCAGGACATCACCTTTTACTGGATAAGTTAAGAAAGCAGTGGGAAGCTGTCCGTTTGGACACTTCTGCTTATGTGATACCGGATAAGAAAATGGTTTGGGGAAAGATACAGGACCGTATCCGACATAAAGTGAAACTGGTTCCGTTGTATTCACGTTCCCTGTTGATCCGCGTCTCTTCCGTTGCGGCTGTCGTAGCGTTGGTTCTGGGTTTTGCTTTGTCTTCTCTGATCAATAACCCGGAAAAATCCTGGCAGGCTACTCAGTTTGAAAATGTGATAATAGCTCCTCCCGGACAAAAAACACAGCTTGTCTTGCCCGACGGGACGCTTGTCTGGTTGAATTCCGGTTCCCGTTTATCTTATAATTATCAATATAGTACATACGACCGTGTCGTCAATCTGGAAGGAGAGGCATTCTTTGATGTAAAGAAAGATACTCAATATCCATTTATTGTGAAAGCCGGGGAAGTAGATGTCAAAGTGCATGGCACGGCCTTCAATGTCAGTACCTATGCGGATGAAGAAAATATTATGGTTGCCCTGCTTCGTGGTAAAGTAAGTCTGTTATCGGCTACTGGCCAGAATTTGTTGACTTATTTATCTCCTAATCAGGAAGCTATAGTTTCTAAGAAGAATTTGTCTTGTCGGGTTGAATCCTGTGATGCGGAAATCGAAGCCAGTTGGCGGCATAACCTGTTAAAGTTTGATGGTGCTCCAGTGGAAGAAGTATGGAAGAAATTGGAGCGTTGGTATGGAGTGGATATTACATTATCTAATGTGGATACCCTTAAGTCTTATTGGTTTACAATTAAGACGGAATCATTGACGGAATTATTAGAGATGATCAATAAGATATCTCCGATAGAGTATAAACTGAACGGAAAGGAGGTGACGATCAGATATAAATAGAGAGTCTTTTATCAGACGTGTTTTGCCTTATGCGTAAAAGGCACAGAGACCCCTAATCTCCATGCCTTTTGAAATATATATACCTGTACTTTTATCCTGCCGAAAATTAGACAGAATAACTAATTGATATATAAAGGCAAAGATATAATATATTTTATAATCTTAAAGCTATTACATAATGTTTAAATTAAGAAGGAAGTTAATTCCGTTATTACTTGCGTTATTTATATTCAATTCTACTTATGCCCAAAGTGAAAAAATTGATTTATCAATAAAGAATGAATCGCTTCGGCAGTTAATTAAACAGATAGAAACAAAAACTGATTATTCCTTTATGTTGGATCAGACAGTAGATCAGTCACAAAAGGTATCAGTGGAGGCTCGCCAGGAAAGTCTGGATGCTATTTTGAAAAAAGCCTTTGCGGGAAAACAAATCAGCTATGAAGTGGTAGGGAAACAGATTATTCTGAAGATATCGCGTAACAGTCAAAGTAGTCAATCCCGAAAAATTAGTGGTACAGTCAAGGATCAGAATGGGGAATCTGTTATCGGAGCGAATGTCTCTGTAAAAGGAACGACAATTGGAACCATCACTGATATTGATGGAAATTTTATCTTGGAAGTGCCGGAGAATGTGGTAATTCAAATTTCCTATATAGGATATATTACCCAGGAGATCAGTTTGGGAAACAAAGAACATTTGAATGTTCTGTTGAAAGAAGATTTACAATCTTTGGATGAGATCGTTGTGATCGGTTACGGAACAGCTAAAAGAAAAGATTTTACAGGTTCCGTATCTTCCGTCAAGCTGGAGAATTCTCCTATTTCTTTGGTGACAAATACAAATGCATTGGAATCCCTGAAAGGAAATGTGACCGGACTTGATATTGGTGCTACAAATACGGCCGGGGGAACTCCTTCTATGCAGATTCGCGGACAGAATTCCATATCTGGTTCAAACGATCCGTTGGTGGTAGTAGATGGAGTTATATTTATGGGAAGTGTTAATGATATTAACCCTAATGATATAGCTTCTTATGATGTCCTGAAGGATGCTACTTCAGCTGCTGCATATGGTTCCCGTTCTGCTAACGGAGTAATTATTATTACAACTAAAAAAGGTAAGCAAGGTAAGCCGGTCATCCATTTTAATGCAAAAGGAAGCATGCAGTCGTGGCATCTTAAACCGGAACTGATGAATGGCGAACAGTGGCTTGATGCAACTTCTGCGGCAAACGGATATTCTGATTATAGTTTTTTGGTTCCTCAGGAAGAACTGAATTTGAATTCAGGGAAAGAAATCAATTGGCTGGATGAAATCTCACGGACAGGATGGACCCAGGATTATCAGGCTGCCGTATCCGGAGCAGGGGATAGAATGAATTACTATTTGTCTGCTTCTTATACTGAGAGTGGTGGTGTGATAAAAGGAGATGATTATGAACGTGTTTCGGTATTGGCTAAGGTAGATACCGATATTACAAGTTGGCTGCAGATCGGTCTTGATGCTGCATATACCCGAACAGATTATTCCGGCCTTGGCGCTAATATCTGGTCTGCTACAATATTATCTCCGTATGCAATGATGTACAGACCGAATGGGATGCTTGAAGCTATACCTGACGGTACACGTGGTAGAGGTAATCCTTTGTGGGGGATCGATGATGAGTCGAAGAAAGAAAATGTAGATTTTCGTGATAATCTTCGTGCAAATGCATATGCCGTAGTTAAATGCCCATGGATTTCCGGTTTAAGTTACCGTTTCAATTATGCAGGAAATCTTAATTACAGGAAGTCCGGTGACTTTACGCATGAGTCATACAATGTTCCGGTCGGATCGTATGATGATGATTCGCGTTACTCTGTTGCAACTCAAAATAGTTATTTAAGTAGTGCCGGAGGTAGTATGGCAAACGAAAGAACAACCAGTTATGTGATTGATAATATTTTAAATTATAACCAGGTATTTGGAAAACATAGCATTGATCTGACAGCTGTAGCGACTCGTGACTATCAGAAGTATGAATCTCAGACTTTGTCGGGTAGTGACTTTGCATCGAACGGGAATACGGCTTTAGGGTTGAACGGCCTTCATTACGCTTCTACACAGAAAATTTCTTTGAATAACTGGAAAAGAACGAATATCGGATATTTTGGACGAGCATCTTATTCGTTTGACGACACTTATTATATGACAGCATCTTATAGGAGAGATGGTTCGTCTGTTTTTGGTGCAAATAACAAATGGGGTAATTTCTGGGCCATAGGAACAGCCTGGCGTATCACCAATGAACCGTTTATAAAAGGTGTGGCTTTTCTGGATGATATGAAGATAAAACTTTCATGGGGTAAAAACGGGAATCAGGGTTTAACACAATATTCCACATTGTCACAGGTTGCAACCGGCCATTCCGGGGGAATATATTATCCTTTTGGTAATTCTGGAAAACCGTCATACGGTATTAACCAGAGTACTATCGGTAATTCAGACTTGGGATGGGAAACAACCGAAGCATGGAATATGGGATTTGAATCAACCTGGTTGAATAGCCGTTTGTTTGTCGATGTAGATGTTTATTTCTCTAAAACATATGACCAGATCTTCTCCCGGTCGATTCCTGTTATGACGGGATTTGCAAGTATGTATTCTTCTATGGGAGAAGTCAAAAACAGAGGTGTGGAAGCTACTGTACGGACTGTCAATATTCAGAATAAGGAATTTAACTGGACTACGGGACTAACATTCTGGTTGAACCGTAATAAGTTGGTTCATCTGTATGGTGAGGATCTTGATGGTGATGGAAAGGAAGATGATGATATTGGAAATGGCCTGTTTATAGGGGAGTCGATACATTCTATTTTCGGATATGAACAGGATGGAATTGTTCAGACGGATGATACTGAATATATGAAAGCCAATGGTGTTTCTGCCGGAACTCCTAAGTATGTGGATAAAAACAACGATGGAGTGATTAATGAAAAAGATCGTTCTATCATAGGGAATAAAGCTCCTAATTTCAAACTAAACTTAAGTAACACTTTGCAATATAAAAACTGGGAATTATATGTTATGATTGCCGGTGTATTCGGAGGTAACGGTTATTATCAGGCCGGAAATACGAACGCTTATATAACAGGCGGGGATAGAAAGTGGTTTGCCTCCAACGGTCTGTATATTCCTTATTGGACAGAGGCGAATCCGAGTAACAAATATCCGTCTGCAACTTTTACAGGAGATAGCTATTTCCTGGGATTACAAAGCCGAGCTTATGTTCGTTTGCAGGATGTAACACTTTCATATACATTCAACCAACCATGGGTGAAGAATATGGGAATTAATAATTTTAAAATGTTCATTACAGGGAAAAACCTGGCAACGATTACCGGCTGGGACGGTGGTGATCCGGAAACCGGTAGCACTGCATTGAGTCAGACATATCCGATAATGACGAACGTTTCTTTGGGTTTGAATTTAAGTTTCTAAATTTTACTTTATAAAACAATGGAAAGAACATATATATATAAAACGTTATTGCTATTAATGACAATCTTTACTGTCGTTGGTTGTGATGATAATAAATTTCTGGAAGAAGATCCTGAAACATTTTACACAATCGACAATGTATTTACTACCTCCGAACAGGTAGATCAAGTACTTACTACTTGCTATATCAAAGTACATAATATATATTGTCCTTATAATAACTTTGGGGAATTGAATTTGTGGTCGTATGGAATGGGAAACGGAACTGATGTGCTGGATGTACCGACTATACGTTATTCTTACCGGTTTAATGATTACAGTATAATTAATTCGGAATATGGGGTATTCAAAGATACATATGCCGCATTTTATTATCTGATTAATGCTGCCAATACCGCCATTTATGCCACAAATTTAGAGCATATAATGTGGAATTCGGAATCCGACAAAGCTTATATCATTGCTCAGGCCCGATTCTTCAGAGCTTTTGCTTACAGAAATTTAGGAGAACTATTTGGAGGAGTTCCGTTGGTAACAGAAATAACTTCTACTCCTAAATATGATTATAAACGTTCGACACGTATGGAGACCTATCAATATGCTATCGATGAAATGGAAGATATCATAAACGATTTGCCTGTTACGACAGCGGAAGCCGGACGTTTGGTAAGGGCGGCTGTTCAGCATAATCTTTGCCAATTGTACATTGATAAGGGAGTGTTGCTGGAAGCGGAAGGCGGTGATGCTGCCAGTGCATATAATAAGGCTATTTCGTATGCCAATGATGTTATAGATTCTGGTACTTACAGTCTTATGACAGAGCGCTTCGGTGCACGTAAAAATGAAGGTCCGGAGTTCTATTATGCAACTTCGGCAGTAGAACAGACTGCTGACCGGACTTATTCATCAGCAGGTTATCCTATAGAAGGAAATGTTTATTGGGATCTTTTCCAGGTAGGAAATCAGGATTATCAGGATGGGAACACTGAAGCTATATGGTGTGCTCAATCAGATTATGAGGTATATAAGTCCGACGGAAGTTTGGCTTGTTTGGATTACCCTGCTATTTATGGACCTGTTTTCAGAGATCAGGGAGGAGCGCATATCGGTGGTCAGATGGAAGACGTCGGGGGTTTTGGTTGTAGCCAGGTAACTCCTACTCCTTATTCTCGTGATGGTATTTATGAAGGAAAATGGGGTGAAGATATACGTAATTCGGAGGCTGTTTTACGCCGTGTTTTTTTGGGAAATATAAAAACATCCGAATACTATGGAAAACAGATTCCATGGGATGTTCTTTATAAAAAAGATCAAAATGGTAAATATGACGATGGTGCTTACACCTTGATATATCCGATATCATGTAAAATAGGTCCTGATTTTTATACATTGGCGGCTGATGGTAGGGTATTGCGCAGCATTTTCCGTGATGATTATCTGATACGTTTACCCGAAACCATTTTATTGCGTGCCGAGGCTAAATTGAGAGTCGGAGACAAGTCTGGTGCCGCATCTGACATAAACATGTTACGTTCACGGGCAAAATGTAGTTACCTGGTGACTGCTAATGATGTTAGTCTTGATTTGATCCTTGACGAGAGAACCCGTGAATTGATGTATGAAGAGAGTCGTTGGAATACTCTGCTTCGCATGGGAGGAACAGTTGCTGCCGATCGTATAAAAAAATATTCATATTGGGACTATCCGAGATTAACATTGACAAAACCCTTTAATCTTTGGCCTATTCCTCAAACGGTTATTGATACGAATAAAGATGTAGTACTGGAACAAAATCCCGGTTGGTAATAATCTTGTCGTCATTTAAAGACAAGAATAAATTAGTAAAGAGGTTTCCCGTGGTCAAAAGGGAAGCCTCTTTATATGACCAGATGTTTATGATTTCGAATAAAATACAAAATAATAATTTATTTATGAGGAAGATAGTCGTTCTTCAAATAGTTGCTTTTTACTTTTTTTCCTGTCTGGTAACTTATGCTCAGTCACAAAGATATAAGGGATATCCGAAAAAAGATACGGATATCTTTTCTGAATTTGCCAACCCTCCGAAGGGATATGGAAACGTTCCTTTTTATTGGTGGAATGGTGATAGTTTGAATAAGGAAAGAATGAAAGAACAGCTTGACATTTTATCTGCATCTGCGACAGATGGTTTTGCTGTAAGTTATATACACATGGACCCTGAAGTGGATGTTGGGGAAATGAAAGACGGATATGGACTTTCCGGAAAAACAGAAGCAGGAAAGCCTAAGGTGTTCTCCGGAGATTGGTGGAATTTCTGGAATTGGTTTGCCAAAGAATGTTCCCGGAAAAACATCGGTTTAGGTATGGATGATTATACCATAGGATGGATTGGCAATGGATATTATACGGATGAGTTGTTGAAAGAAGAAAAATTTCAGAATTATCAAGGTGACTTGGAGATTGTGTCTGATTCTGTTCGGGGAGGGACCACTTTTATTCATGACATTCCGGAAAGATTGGTCGGTGCTGTTGCCTGGCCAGGGAAAATAGATCTGACAGAATATATATCAGGCGGAAAACTTTTGTGGAGAGCTCCGGAAGGGAAAGACTATAAAGTATATATTCTTTCAACGAAAAAAAGTCATTTGTTGCATCCGGATATCGGAAGAGAATATGTGAACGTGTATTTCGATCGTTTTGAAAAGAATATGGGAGATGCAGCTTCGGGGGGGATGAACTATTTTTTTCAGGATGAATTGTCTTATCCTATTAAAATAGGGTCCTGGTCGGAGGACTTTAAGGAAGAATTTGAAAAAAGGAAAGGGTATGATATCACACTTTATCTTCCTGCTTTGAAAGAAAGTATCGGAGATATAACGCCAAAGATACGTTTGGATTATTGTGATGTATTAATGGATTTGGCGGAAGAACGCTTTTTTCAGCCCATTTATAATTGGCATGCTTCACGCGGTTTGATTTATGGAAGCGATAATTTTGGACGTGGAATGGAACCATTGGCATATATTGATTATTTCAGGGCTAATTCTTGGTACACAGCTCCGGGGAATGATGCTCCATCGACCGGCTCTAGTTTTTTGCAAACGAAAGTATCCAGTTCAATAGCTCATTTATATGAACGTCCGCGAACATGGCTTGAGGCTTTTCATAGTATGGGATGGGGAAGTACGGGCTCATGGCTGACCAAACAAATGGACCATCATTTTATGGCAGGTGGAAATTTAGTCTGTATGCATGGATTATATTATTCCACACATGGTGGTTGGAGGGAATGGGCTCCGCCTTGTTTTCATTTTAGAATGCCTTATTGGCCACATATGAAACAATGGCTTCAATATACAGAGAGATTGAGTTTTCTGATGAGTCAAGGTACTCATGTCTGTGATATAGCCTTGATGTATCCTACGGAATCGATGCAGGCCTATCCGGATGCTAACACAAAGATTGCGTTTGAACAGGCAATGAAACTTAGTAATTCCGGTTTGGATTATGATTTTATGGATTACAGGTCCTTGCAAAAATCAAAAGTAGAGAACGGCTGTTTGAATATCTCGGGAGAAAAGTATCGTATATTGATTTTGGCAGATATGAAAGCGATGCATTATTCTTCTTTATTAAAAATACGGGACTTTTATCGTTCGGGAGGGATAATAATAGCAACAGGCGAGTTGCCGAAGGCCAGTACCTGTATGGGAGAAAACGATTCGAATGCGGATGCAATAATCCGGGAAGTATTCGGTGCGACATCCCTGGAAGTTTCTCAAGGAAAGAAAGTAAAGAAACAGGTTCATGATTCGGGGGGAGTAGGATTGTATATGTCGGAGGATAAGGTGTCGGAGCAGATAAAATCTTTGATTGTTCCGGATTTTATATCAGGTACCGGAGAAGGGAAGGTTTTACATAGATATGTGGGAGAACGTGATGTCTATATGGTTATGGACGTGCCTGAAGGTACAGAATGTTTTTTCAGAGCTACGGGTAAAGTTGAACTTTGGAATGCTTCTGACGGAACAATCTCCGATTATCCGGTTGTTCGCCAAACAAAAGAAGGAACATGGCTCCGATTGGATAAAGAGTCGGATAATTCGTATTTGTTTGTCTTTTCAAAAGGAACACCCATTGTAATGCCTGAAGGCAAAAAGGAATCGAAGTTGATATACCGATCCTTAATTACAGGTTTGTGGGAGACGGAATTGTTGCCGACATTAGATAATAAATGGGGGGATTATCGTTTTCCGGCTTCGGATGTTATCGGTGCTGAGGCGCGTTCTTTTAAACATCGACCGGCTGCTTTTTCTCCTCAAAACTGGATGTCGACAGATTTCGATGATTCGGAATGGCCTGAAAGTGTGTATGGGTTTGGACCTCAATTTGTCACAGAATGTACGTCCACGGATATCCCGTTGGATAATGTGTTACAAAGAAATGAATCGTCAGGAGATATGTTGGAGTTTTCATGGCAGTATGGTGTTTTTGACAATCCGGGATCACAAGGATGGCATGGTTTGAAAGGTAAAGTCAGCGACGGCTTTTTCATTTTGGACCAGGGAGCGCATCAAATATACAAAAGTAAAGTCTATGTCCCTGTAACAGGCTCATATAGGATCGAAATAGATGGTGTTCAACCTGATTCTCTTTTGATCGACCAGAAGCCTGCGAATGAAAATGTCTGGTTGGAAGAAGGATGGCATCCATGTACTGTAGCATATGCAAATACAGAGAAAGGTAAATTCAAGTTTCAGAAAGGTACGTATCGGGATTTTAGAAAGAGAAGTTCCGTTGTATTTTTCCCTGCATCATCCGTTACCCCGGCAAAGCCGTCTTCATACGACAAAATAATTTCTACACGCTGGGCTTTAGGAGATCATTTGTTGTATGATCCTTACGGAGGAGAGAATCTTACTTGGAATTATCGTTTTAATTCTGTTCCGGGAATGCAGGAAATGAACATGATGATAGCCGGAAGCGATTTGAAAGTATGGTTTAATGGGAAAGCAATAGAAAAAGGGAATATCCGATTTCTATCTGAAGATTCTTCGGGGATGAGAAAGTATCGGGTAATCTTTCCTGAGACCCGGAAGAAAGTTGGCCTGGTCGCTTTTTCGATCAAACGAAAACCCGGTTATCAGGGGACTGGTGTGATTTGTGAACCCGTTAAAATAAAAACAGGGAAAGGGCTTTTGGATGCCGGTAATTGGTCGGAGACCGGAGCCTTGAAATATTATTCAGGTGGAATGTATTACAGAAAGCAGATAACAATACCAAAAGCCGAAGCATCCGGTAAAGTCATTCTGGACCTGGGCAATGTAAATGCTTCCTGTGAGGTAAAAGTTAATGGTAAAGAGGTGGGCATACTGATGAGACCGCCATACAAAGTTGAGATAGGCAAGTATGTTAAACAAGGTGATAACCAATTGGAAGTCTTAGTTTATAGCACATTGTCGAATCATTATCAGACGATTCCGACTCCATATAGGGGAGATGGGGTTGCCGGACTTTTAGGCCCTGTCTCGTTGAGTATATGTGAATAATCAGAGAGCTTGTTATTATTGTAAAAGCAATAATAATCCACACAATAAGCAGCTATTTGCTATTTTTTATAGCGATAGCTGCTTTTATATTTGTGTTTGAAATGAAGAGACACATAAATCCCTTAGCGGAGCACAATTTATTTACAAATGAAGAAGATTTTAATACTATCCCTGTCCGTATTGAGTACACTCTTATTTTCTGCTTGTACGGATCAAGCTAATCAGCCGGAAAGTCAGGCAGAAAATATCATAGGAAAACACACCATCCGCTTTACGGAACCTCCTAAACGTATACCCGCACCGTATTCGGTCGATGCACCTTTGTTGGGGAATGGTTTTACCGGGGTAGCCTTGTCGGGAACACCGGAGTCGCAGGTCTTTTATGTCGCCAGGAATGATTTCTGGAGACTGAAGTCTGCTTTGGACGAATCATTTCCTCTTGTCCTGGGTAAGATAGAACTGGATATCCCTCAATTGAAAGATGCCTCCTATCTGGTGGAACAGCAGCTATATGATGCCGTATCGACCGCCCGTTTTACCAAAGGGGATATTTCCGTTTCCTATAAAGCCTTTGTTCCTGCCACGGAAGATATGTTGATTGTGGATTTGAATATGGAAGGGAATGGTTCTGTGGAAGGTACTGCCGGAATATTTTTCTTGGGAAAAGAAGAACAGATTGATAATCCGCCTCGTGAACGGATATTCTCCGATGTCAGGGAGCATGAGACGAAACCGAATGGTATTGAGTATCTATCCCGTGCCTTTGTAGACTCTGTCGATATACCGACTAAAGGAGCTATGGCGTTACGGGTGAGCGGATCTACGGATGGCAAATTCACCCTGGAACCGGGAAAAACGGTCCGTTTGGTGTGTGCCTTCTCCAGCAATTTCAAGAGTGACGATTGTGTGGCTACCGTCATAAAAAAAGTAGAAGACTTTACTCCGGCACGACAGGCTGAGATAGAGAAAAGCCATAAAGAATGGTGGCGGAATTATTGGGAAAAATCGTATGTCAGCATACCGGACAGTGTAATTGAAAAACAATATTATCTATCTCTTTACGGTATGGGTTCCTGTAGCCGGGATATTGATTTTCCACCCTCTATTTTTGGTACTTGGATCACGAAGGAACGTCCTTACTGGAATGGGGACTATCATCTGAACTATAACCATATGGCCCCTTATTATGCGCTTTACTCGGCAAACAGGATTGAGCAGGCTGATCCCTATATTTCCTCTATGCTAGCACAGATAGAGAGAGGAAACTATTACTCAGAGAAAGTCACCGGTATTCCGGGAGGCATTTTGCTGCCTGTAGGTGCGGGACCATTAGGTGTTGAGACGACCCGCAGGACTCCGTTCATGGATACCTATTATTATGACTGGATTAAAAGCGGAAATATAGAAGACGAAGGTATGTTCTGGGGACAAAAAAGCAACTCTGCCTATGCTGTTGTTAATATGTCTATGCAGTTTTATCATACCTGGGATGAAGCCTATACCCGGAAAGTGTATCCTTTCGTAAAAGGGGTTGCCACCTTTTGGGAGAATTACCTGACACGTGAAGGTGACCGCTATGTCATTTATAATGATGCGATCCATGAAGGTACGGTCGGGACGATGAATCCTATTCTTTCATTGGGACTGGTGCGGATGGTGATGCAGACCGTTTCTGACATGAGCGCTCTTTTAGGTGTCGATGAAGAAAAGAGAACACAGTGGCAGTTTATCAACGAGCATCTTTCCGATTATCCGTTGCAGGAGCGAAACGGTAAGACAGTCTTCCGGTATACGGAAAAAGGTTGCGACTGGTGGGACGGAAACACACTGGGAATCCAGCATATTTATCCCGCAGGCCAGATCGGTCTGAACAGTGATCCCAAGTTGCTGGAGGTTGCTTATAACACAGTCGATGAAATGCAACGTTGGCTGGATTCTAATGGAAGTAACAGCTTTTTCCCGGCAGCTGTGCGGATCGGTTATAAACCGGATAGCATCTTAGTTCGTTTGAACGCTTATTCAAAACATACTTACCCGAATGGATTCCAAGCAGGTAACCCGCATGGCATCGAAAACTGGAGCACGGTACCCAATACGATCAACGAAATGCTCTGTATGGGACACCAGGATATTGTCCGTGTCTTTCCTGTATGGCCTCGCGATAAGGATGCGTCGTTCCATCAGATCCGGGTAGATGGCGCTTTCTTGGTTTCCAGCGAACTGAAAGGCGGAGTAGTTACTTCTTTGACTCTTGTCAGTGAGAAAGGTCGCGATTTAACTTTGCAGAATCCGTGGAAAGGTAAGAAAGTCGAGATTACAGACTCGGTTGCCGGTAAGAGAACCGTGGACGGTGATTTTATAAAAATGAAGACAGAGGCCGGTCAGACGTACTTGTTTACAATGGCCGAATGAAATTAAGTCCTATGAAAATACGAAATATAAGCATAGCTATATTGGGCATACTTCCTTTTCTTGTGAGAGGTCAGGCTCCGGAGAAATATAATCCCAATGTAAAAGAAATAATAGTCATCTGTAAAACTCATTTTGACATAGGTTTTACGCATCGTGTAAAAGATATCGTCAATTATTATCAGACAGATATGATAGATAATGCGTTTAAGGCAATGGATGCTTCCGGAGATCTTCCGAAAGAGCAGCAATTTGCATGGACGCTTCCCGGGTGGGTATTGTCGAAGACGATGGAGGATTGGGACGGACAGAATCCTGAACGGAAAAAGAAGCTGGAAGAGAAGTACAGATCAGGACAGATCATCTCTCATGCATTGCCATTTACTATCACATCTGATATCTGCGGATTGGAAGAGATGGTGAGAGGATTGGGCTTTTCTTCTGCGTTAAGCCGTAAGTATAACCTACCGCTTTCCCGTTCCGGTAAACTGACGGATGAACCATCGCATACGGGGGCTTTGGCTACGGTTCTGGCTAATGCAGGTGTTAAGTTTTTACATATTGGCTGTAACTGGCCCAGTGGATTTGTTAAAACTCCAGGGCTGTTTTGGTGGGAAGGTCCTGATGGATCCCGTGTTCTAACCCTGTATTCTCCTATCTATGGAACCAGTTACGGCCTGTATCCTGAAGCATGGACAAGCCCTGACGATCCGATGATCGGGAAAAACCTGATACCGGCAAAAGACTGGCCTTATAAAGTATGGCCCGCCATATTAGTTACGGGCGATAACTCCGGACCTCCTACTGGCGAACAGATAAAAGCCATGTTTGAAGAAATAAAGGCAAAGATGCCCGGTGTTGATGTACATATGGGTACGATGGATGATTTTTATGATGCAATGATGCAGGAGAATCCTGTATTGCCCGTCGTAAAATCGGCTATGCCGGATACTTGGGTACATGGAGTGATGTGCGACCCCGGAGGTGTTCGTTTGTCACGTGAAGTCCGTTCACTTATTTCTTCAGCAGAGACATTGAATACACAACTTAAATGCTGGGGTGTTGAAATGCCGTCTGTATCTAAAGAGGTTGCAAATGCGTATGAAAAAATTGCCTTGTACGGAGAACATACCTGGGGAGGTTCCAAAGCGATAAGTGCTTATGGCGAAGCATTCCGTAAGTTGCCGACCGAAGAATATAAAGATCTGGAAGCATCTTGGGAAGATAAGACCGATTATATCCGTGATGCGTCTGAAATTACGCAGGCTATAGCAACGTCCGATCTGGCTTGTCTTGCTAAAAATGTGAGACGGAACAGTACCTCTTATGTCGTATATAATCCTTTACCTTGGGTTCGTTCCGGATTGGTGAAAGTTGGTAACCGGGTGATGTTTGTGAAGGATATTCCTTCCTGTGGCTATCGGACTATCCCGGTGGACAATCCGGACGAGAGTATGCATGAAAGTAAATCAGCTTCCATAGAGAATGAATTCTTTAAAATAACATTTGATCCGGAGAAAGGGGCTGTCTCTTCATGGCTGGATAAACAGACCGGACGGGAATGGATAGATAAAAATGCCTCTCACGGATTCGGACAATATATGAATGAACGGTTTACATTTGAACAGACCCTGGATTATACGATGACTTATCAACAGGGACGGGCAAAGGATTGGCCTCACCCCGGAATGCATAAGCCCGGGATGATCTCGGAGAAAGAAGTTTCTTATCGTGCTGCTTCCCCGAAGAACGGTCAATTGAAAGTTACGGCCAACAGTCTTGTTCAAACGGCAGAGTTACAGATGCCATCCGACCGGTCGGCTCATTTACCGGCAACGGTCCTCCGTGTTTCTTTGTATAAAGGGCAACCTTATGTAGATATGGAAATAACCATACAGGATAAGGAAAAAGATAACTGGCCGGAAGCGGATTGGCTTTGCCTTCCCTTTAAAATAAAGAATCCGGAGTTTAATGTGTATCGCCAGCTGGGGGTAATGAATCCGGCTACCGATATTCAGCGGGGAGCCAATCGTCATTTATATGCCGCCGAGCACGGACTTACGATAACAGGACCGGACGGGGCTGGTATCGCTGTTTGTCCTCTGGATCATCCGTTGGTCAGTCTGGGAGTACCTGGTTGTTGGAAATATTCGGACGATTATGTTCCGGAGAAACCTGTTGTATATCTGAATCTTTATAATAATCAGTGGAATACCAATTTCCGCTATTGGTATCCCGGTACATGGAGTTCACGTGTACGCCTGTGGACTATAGAAAATAGTACTTCTGGAAATGCTAGAAATCAGGACTTTATAACACGTGCCTTGGAGGCACGTAATCCTTTATTGGCAACTGTTGCTGAAAAGAATGGGGGGACCCTTTCTCCCGTTCAATCGGGGATAGAATTGTCTCGTCCGGGAGTGATAGTAACTGCGTTTGGTGAAGATCCGGATGGAAATGCAGGTACACTTTTACGCGTTTGGGAACAGGCGGGAATTTCCGGAAAACTGACAGTGACATTGCCTAAAGGAATGAATGTATCTGTGGCAGAACTTGTAAATTTACGTGGAGAAAAGACTGGAAAATATATATCTATTGATTCTGGTAAATTAGAGTTGGAACTGGGTGCGTATGCTCCGGTTAGTTTTATATTGAAGTGATTTGTTGTATAGTTTTAGTTCCTATGTTTATAAAGTAAATCAACTTTATAGACATAGGAATTGATGTAATATGAAGGTTATATGATGAAAAAAGTTCTTTGTTTAATTTATCTGTGTTGTTTTTGCGTTAATTGTCTGTCATTGCCTGCGAAAGAATACCATGTTTCAATGGTTGGAGATGACAGTAATAATGGATCTGAAAAATCCCCTTTCCGGACAATAGCAAGAGCTGCCCGGGAGGCTTATCCGGGTGATGTGGTGACTGTCCATGCAGGAGTGTATCGTGAACGGGTGATACCTCCGAGAGGTGGTGTTTCAGATGAAAAACGTATTGTTTATCAGGCAGCTCCTGGTGAAATAGTTGTGATAACGGGTTCTGAACCTGTTACGGGGTGGCAAAAAGTACAAAACGATACTTGGAAACTAACCCTTCCTGATTCTTTTTTCGGAGAGGTAAATCCTTTTGATGAGCAGATATATGGAAGTTGGTATCATGGGAAAGGAAACCCCAATCATACGGGAAGTGTCTATCTGGACGGGAAACGGATACAGGAAGCTTTTTCATTCAAGCAAATATTGGAACCAATAGACGGACAGCCTTATTGGTATGCGGAAACGGACGGAAACGGTGGTCCGGTGTTGATGAACTTGGGCTGGATTTGTCCTGCCGGGGGAGAGAAGATGACTTCTGTACAAGCCTCTGTAGAGGGGGGTGACCAGGCTATTTGTTATAAATGGGGTTCGCCCGATGCCGGTTGGCCTTTCGGGTATCTGGAAGATGGTTCTGTCATGTATTTCGACGATGTTGATTTTGGAAAAGGAACGGATTCCCTTTCTTTTGAGGCGGCAACGTTGGTCAAGGAAAGCTTGTTGGAGGTAAGACTGGGAAATGCAAACGGTGAGTTGCTGGGAACGTATCTTGTGACCAATACCGGTGATTGGGAAACATTCTCGGTTTTTCATCTGAAGATGGCGCGGAAACTGTCCGGGAAAAACGACATTTGCCTGGTGGTCAAGGCTCCGAAGGCTAAAGAGAACGGAAAAACAACGATTTGGGCTCAATTCCCGAAAGGGATGGATCCGAATAATACTCCTGTTGAAATATCCGTCCGCCCACAAGTCTTTTATCCGGATAAAACCGGTATCGACTACATTACGGTTCGCGGATTTATCCTAGAGAATGCAGCGACCAATTGGGCTTCCCCTTCTGCTGAACAACCCGGTCTTATTGGCCCGCGATGGTCAAAAGGATGGATTATTGAGGATAATATAATCAGGAACTCACGTTGTTCCGGGATTTCGTTAGGGCGTCCTACATTCGGGCATTCGCATCATTATCAGGAGTTACCTCCGCGTGTGTATGCTGATCCCGATGGAGGGCAGACGGTAGAAGAATTGCTGGATTATTTTGAGAATGCATCCTGGAAAAAAGAGGCTGCCGGTTTTCATGTCATTCGCAATAATCATATTTATGCATGCGGCCAGGCTGGAATCGTTGGGTGTAGCGGCGGAGCTTTTTGCCGGATAGAGGGAAATGAGATACATGATATCTGTATGGGGGAAACCTTTACCGGTGAAGAGGTAGCTGGTATCAAACTGCATTTTGCAAATGATGTGGTTTTGAAAAACAATCATATCTATCGTACGATACGAGGTCTCTGGTTAGACTGGGGAGGACAGGGTGCCCAGGTTATAGGGAATCTTTTCCATGATAACGACCAGACGGAGGATATTTTCATTGAAGTCTGTCATGGACCTATTCTTTTGGCAAATAACATCCTATTGTCGAAGACATCTTTGAATATCGGAGAAGGGGTGGCATGTGTACATAATTTGGCTCGTGGAACTATTTCTGCCCATGGCGATGGTCGCCATACCTATTTTTATGAACCTCATGGGACTGTGTCGGCTGGAAAGATAGAGAGCAAAGGAGGTGATCTGCAATGGTACAATAATCTGCTGATGGGGCAGGCTTCATTCGGAAACTGGAAGGAGTTCCATTATCCGGTCAAGTACGATGGGAATATCTTTTTGGAAGGTACTGTCGCTGCCTCTTCGGATAACACGGCATTGACGGATTCTATATTCCAACCGGACCTTCAATTGGAAGAGAGGGCGGATGGTTGGTATTTGTCGATGAATGTCTCTCCGGATTGGCAGAAGCATGGGAAACGAAAACTCGTTACGACCGGTATGCTGGGAAAGGCGGTTGTCCCCCAACAGGAGTTTACGGATCCCGACGGAAGCCCGCTAAAGGTTTCAACTGATTATTGGGGGAAGAAGCGCAAGAAGTCGGCTCCTTTTCCCGGTCCTATAGAAGTGGAAAAGCCGGGTAAACAGGAATGGAAGATTTGGCCTCGGCTTTGATACCGATATGGATGTTTGGCATAGTAGTGCCATCATGCCAGCACTATAGTGTCACCCGCCTTCACATAGTAGTGTCAGTACCATTAGCACTACTATGTGAAGACGGGTGATATTATAGTGCTACCAATTGTATTTCCTGTTATCGTAGATCTGATATGCAAAACAATGTTAAATATTGACTGTCGAATCACGGAAACTATAACGGTATAGTATCCTTAATATAGATTCGGTAATAATGTAATGTATCATTTATAGAAAAAATACCACGAATGCACAAAATGGAGCAGTTATCAGACCAACAGTTAATGAGGGAGATCGTGTCTGATAACTTTAAAGCTTTCACAGAGCTTTACAATAGATATAAACATACTCTCTTTCAGTTTGTCATCCGGCTTTCGCACGGCGATTATTCGATGGCAGAGGAAGTTGTGCAGGAGACATTTATCATTATCTGGGAGAACCGGAAGAAGATTGTGGTTGAATTTTCATTTCAGGGTTATCTGAAAAAGGTATCCCGTAACCTGTTCCTGAAAGAAACGGCAAAACGTATTCAGGAACAATTGATGATCTCACAGATAGAGAATGTCAGGGTAGCCGAGAATTGTGTGGAGGATGAAGTCGAGTTGAACCTGTTGCTGGAGGAAGTGGAGCGTATCATCTCCATGTTGCCACCCGCCAGACAAAAAGTATATCGTTTGAAACACATCGAGCATCTTTCGCAAAAGGAGATAGCCAGCCTGCTGGGTATTTCGGAAAACACGGTGGAGAGTCATCTGAAACAGTCGACGAAGTTCCTTACCCAGATGCTGAGAGCGAACAGGGGTGACCTGCTGAATGGTATAGCTTTATTACTTTATCCTATTTTTTCATTCTTATTTTAAAGAAATAACTATGAGCAGACAGATTGAATTATTAGATAAATTCTACGACAATAAAGCTACCGAAAGTGAGAAACGTCAGTTAGCCGGGCTGTTGAATGATCCAGACAGGTGGACGGATGATTTTGATGAAATATGGGATCATTCCTTCGGTCATATGCCTGATTCGGTAGACGAGCGGATTTTTAAGGCTATCACAGCAACGGTCAATCCTGCAAAGATAAATATCAGAAGGTTTTTTATGCGTATGGCTACCTGCGCGGCAGTTTTCGGTGCCGTTGCCATATCATTGTTCTATTGGAACGAAAACCGGTTGTTAACCAAATATAATGATATGACCGTAGAAGTAGGTCACGGACAAAAATCGGACATTTCCCTGCCGGACGGCACAATAGTCCATCTGAATGCCGATTCCAAACTGCGTTACGGCAGTCATTTTAACGGGAAACAGCGTCAGGTAGAACTGACCGGTGAAGCCTATTTTGATGTAGCAAAGGATGCCCAATCTCCTTTCATTGTAAAAGCCGGCGATATTCAGGTACGTGCTTTGGGGACTTCATTTAATGTCCATGCTTATCCTGATGATGAAAATATCACGACTTATCTGGCAGAAGGTTCGGTTATAGTTTCATCGCCGGACCAGTCCTTTAATTTAAGTCCGGGGGAAGTGGCTGTTTATTCGTTGGCAGATACCCGGATGACAAAGAAACAAGAGGAGGATGATCGGTTGTTTATCGCCTGGATGAATAATGAAATGGTATTCAACGATGAGCCGATCCTGAATATTATCAAACTGCTGGAGCGTAATTATAATGTGAAGTTTGAGATTAAAAGCGATAAACTGAATAGCGTTACTTTCTCCGGTACACTGAAAAATGCCAGCTTGCAATCAACACTATATGCTTTGCAATTTACATCTTCTATCTCTTATAAGAAAAAAGATGACGTGATAGAACTCTATAGTGATTAACCTTTTAAATTTTATCGATATGACGTAGAAAAAACACATGTATGCAAAAAGGGAAAGTGCTTGCAACACCTTCCCCTCCATTAGTCAATCAAGAGAGTTGAATATTCGCAAGTAGTCACTCTCTGGTAATTAACCATTTAATACTACACAAAAGTATGAATAAAAAATCAGAAACTATTTCTTCCATTATTCAAAAAAGAAAGATTATGAGAAAAGTAGGGGCTATATGTTTGTCTGCCTTTCTCACAACTTCAGTATTTGCACAGGTAACTGTCAACGTAAAGCAACAAACGATCAAGCAGGCGTTACGTACTATTGAGAAAGCCACAGATTACCGATTTTTTTACAGTAATCAACTTCCTGATTTGGATAAAACAGTATCCTTTGAAGTCAATAATCAGTCGATAGATGCAGCTATGAGCCGTCTGCTGAATGGGACTGGACTAATCTATGAGAAGAAAGATAACAATCAGATTTATCTTGCTGTAAAGAAAGCTGGTGCCAATCCCTTAAGAGTCTCCGGAACCATCGTCGACGATAATAACGAACCGATTATCGGTGCCAATGTCTCGATAAAAGGGACTACAACCGGAACAATAACGGATGTGGACGGAAAGTTCAATCTCGAAGCCTCTCCGGGCATGACTTTGCTGATTTCATATATCGGATATGCAACCAAAGAAGTAACGGTAAGTAATCAGACTGTCTATAAGATAAAAATGCAGGAAGATACACAGACCCTGGATGAAGTGGTCGTAATTGGATATGGTACGCTAAACAAACAAGCGATAACCGGTTCTGTTACTAAAGCGAATATTGATACTTACCGAGATGTACCGACAAACAATATTATGGAAACGCTTAAAGGTTCGGTTCCCGGTCTGAATGTCGGAGGTGTGAATAAAGCCGGTAGTGTGGCAGGATTCAGTATACGTGGCCAGAATTCAACCCGGGACGGTGGTAATAATCCGTTGATCGTATTGGATGGAGCTATCTACGACGGTTCGTTGGCAGACATCCCCTCTGAAGATATCGAGAGTTTTACGGTTTTGAAAGATGCCAGCGCTGCGGCTGTTTATGGTAGCCGTTCGTCGAATGGGGTTATCCTGATTCAGACGAAGCGGGGTAGAAGTAAAACTTCTAAGCCGGAGTTCTCAGTGAATTTGTCGTATGGGATAAGCAATGAATTGAAACGTTTGAAAGTCTATGATGCACAGGGATATCTTAAAAAATTGTTAGATGTGCGTGAGGCTAACGGATTGGATGCCGATCCTGAGAAGATAGCTATTTATCTCCAACCGGAAGAAGCTAACAATTATAATGCCACTTCAGACCATCGTCCGACCTTTAGCGATCCTTATGAATTGTTCCGTCAGAATGCTTATAATTTAAAGGCTAATGTCAGCATATCCAACAGTTCGGATTTTGCCAATTATTATATTTCAGCGGCACTGACCGACCAGAAAGGTGTTGTCATGAACGACCGTTATAAAAACTTTTCCGGACGTGTCAATATCGACAGCAATTTGACAAGCTGGCTGAAAGTGGGAGTAAAAACAAATTATAGTATTCGCGATTATTCCGGCGACTCTCCTTCGATGACTAAAGCGGCACAATTCAGTCCGTATGCCTCTTTATATGATGATGAAGGCCGTTACCTGCAATATCCGCAAACAACGACTTCTTTTGAAAGTCCTTTCTGGAGTATGAAGACCGATGATACGGAAAAATACAATATCCTGGGAGCTATCCTGAATGCTAAGATAACCGTTCCCTGGGTGAAAGGATTGTCTTATGAGATGGTTTATTCGAATACGTTACGCTGGTCGGAGAAATATTATTTCTATGACGAATATACCACGACCGGCCAGGGGAAAAACGGTAAAGGTGAACGGAAGCATGAGAACAACTATAACATGTTGTTGGATAACATGATAAAGTATAATAACACCTTTAATCAAAAACATAATGTCGATGCAACCTTCCTGTACTCGCGGGAACGTCGCACCTGGGAAAGTACAACTGCCTATGCTGAAAACTTCGATAATACGATTTTAGGTGATAACAAACTGGAAGATGGAAAGAAACAAACGGTAGACACCGGTGCCGGTGAAAGTGGTGCGATAGCTTGGATGGCACGGGGTACTTATACTTTTGATAGCCGTTATTCTATTACAGGAACGGTTCGTCGTGACGGTTGTTCCGCGTTTAGTGTTAACCGGAAATGGGCGACATTCGCTTCTGGCGGTTTGAACTGGAACATTTCCAATGAGTCTTTTATGAAAGATGTTGAACCTATTAATAATCTGGCTCTGCGTGTTTCATACGGCTCAAACGGTAACCAGTCGATTGACCCTTACAGTACGCTGGCTAAAGTGGGAACTAATAAGTATATTTTTGCCGGAGACCCTTCTTATTCGATTACACAGGGCATCAGTTCGTTTGCCTTGAATGATCTGGGATGGGAAAAAACAACCGGATTTAATACGGGAATTGACTTCTCTCTCTTGAATAACCGTCTCTCCGGTAATGTCGATGCCTATTTTACCAATACGACGGATTTGTTGTTTAGTTTGTCATTACCTTCTGTTTCCGGTAAAACATCTATGTTATCTAATTTAGGAAAGATTAGAAACAAAGGTGTGGAGATTGGATTACATTCGGTAAATATAGAATCGAAAGACTTCAGATGGACTTCTGATTTTGCTTTCTCCCTGAACCGGAATAAAGTGGTTACTATTTATGGCGAAGATAATGATGGTGACGGAAAAGAGGATGACCTGATCAGTTCCGGTTACTTTATCGGAAAAACATTAGGTACTATTTACAATTATAAAGTAAATGGCATGTGGCAACAGGAAGATGTGGACAATGGTACAATCATGGAAGGTATGCGTCCCGGTGACTACAAGTTGGAAGATGTGGATGGTGATGGGAAAATCAGTTCCGACAAAGACCGTCAGTTCTTGGGTACTTCTAAAGAAAATTTCCGTTGGAGTCTGACGAATACGTTTGATTATAAAGGATTCTCCCTAATGATTTATATTAATTCCATCTGGGGTGGAAACGGTTACTTCCTGTCAGGCAACAATACGCCCTATTATGATGAATATATAAACAGCGGAGCCCATAACCGGACTGTTTTCGACTATTGGACACCACAGAATACGGGAGCGAAGTATCCCCGTCTGGACTATAATTCAAATGCACGATACAAGGGTACCAAATATATGGACCGCAGCTTTATTAAATTGCAGAAGGTTGCTTTAAGCTATGATTTGTCTCCTTACGTGAAACCGTTCGGATTTAATAACATGCGTCTGTCCCTGAGTGCAGACAACTTGTTCACATTCGCGCCTCATTGGGATGGATTGGATCCTGAGACGGATTCCGGATTGAAGATTTCATCTTCTCCTTCTATCCGTACATATCAAATGACTTTATTGTTTAACTTCTAATCTGATTAAAAATGAAAGTAATAAGACAACTATTTATAGGATTGGTACTTGCCGGGTCCATGACTTCATGTTATGATTTATTGACAGAGGTACCTAAGGACTTCTTAACACCGGAAAACTCATATACGGATAGAAAAGGTTTTGAGGCAGCCCTGGCGAATATCTATTTGAGCATCAGGAATGATTTTTATGCCAATACGGATAGCTGGCAGAATTATGACCTGATGGGGGTTGATGTAGATTTGAACAGTCCTCGTTCCGGTACGGATACATATCCGGAATATTTCTACTGGAATACATTGAATGCTGATAACGGATTTGCTAAAAAATGGTGGCAGCGGTTATACGGATATATTTACAGTTGTAATGTGATTATCAACCGGGCAGAAAGTTCGCTTGTAAAATGGAATTCCGAAGAAGAAAAGAATGCGGTTGTAGGGGAAGCGAAATTCTTACGTGCGTTCGCCTACCGCTTTTTGGCTAATATGTGGGGAAATGCACCTGTCGTTTTGGAAGAAACAACTTCTCCCCAATTTAATTACCAGAGTGTGTCGCAGGAGGAAATCTATAAGCAATGTAAAGAAGATTTATTGTTTGCCATCCAGTGGATGCCGGAAATAGATAGCCAAAAAGGAGGAAGAGCCTCAAATGTAGCGGCCCGTCATCTGTTATCGGAGATTTTGATTTGTATGAAAGATTATAACGGTGCGGTGGAACAGGCTACCGCTGTTATTGACAATCCGTCGATGTCTTTGATGACGGAGAGGTTCGGTAAACTGAAAGATTTTACATTCGAAGGTTATGACTACCAGGGAGAGAAAGAACGCTGGGGTGACGTATACTGGGATTTGTTCAGAGAGAATAATTTTAATCGAATTGACGGGAATAAGGAATGCATCTGGAATGTACAGTTTGATGTAGAACTGGAAGGAGGCGGAAATGTGGGTGTCTCCGGAGGAAATTTTGTTTTGGAACGTTGGATAGGAACAATGTGGTGGAACTTGAAAGATGCCGATGGCAATCCGAACTGGTTGAAAGATGTCTTAAGCGGACGTCCGGTAGATCAGATTTCCATAACAGATTATGCTGCCAATCAAATATGGCAGTACAAAGGAGATTGGGAGCGTGATATGCGTAACTCCAAATATAATATGCGGCGTGAATATTACTGGACAAACCCGAATAGCCGTTTTTACGGTCAACTGATGACAGAAGAGACGTTAGGCAATAAAGAAGACTTATTCCGGGTTACTCAACCTATTTTTATTAAAGTCGTTACCGCCCAGCATCACGGACAGTTCAAAGATGCCACGAGCGGAGAAACCCATGACAATGGCCGTATTTATAAAGACTGGTATATTATGCGTCTGGCAGAAACCTATTTATTGCGTGCCGAAGCAAACTTGCTGGCCGGAAAAGCAGATGCTGCTGCCGCAGACATAAATGCGGTACGTAATAGGGCAAACGCAACTCCGGTAACAGCTTCAGATGTAAATATTGATTTGATTCTGGACGAACGTGCCCGTGAACTCTATATGGAAGATTTTCGTCTGAATACCCTGATGCGAATGAATAAACTGGTCGAATACCTGATGAAATATAACCCGAAGGTTATCCAAGCCGGGTATAAATTAGATGATCATCTGAATAAATTACCTATCCCCAATTCTGAAATAGAAGCAAACAAGGAAGGTGGTTTGATTCAGAATGACGGATATTAAAATTTATTCGTTCCTTTGTAGTACATATTGAAAGAGGGTGTTGTGGCAGCGTCCATTGCTTGTACAACACCCTTTTAATTAGGCAGATGTTGGTAGTATGAAAAGAAATATCATGAAAAGAGTAAATTTGTTATTGTGTGCCTTATTACAACCCTTATGGATTTGTGCACAAACGATGTTGCCATTGACAAGCCCTTCGGAAACATTGAAGGCGGATATCCTGGTGAATGAAAAGTCTGTACGGATTGCATTGTCCGACAAGGGGGAGAAAGTCATGGAAGCGAAAACATTACAGCTGGAGCTGAAAGAAAACATGTTAGCCGGAAACTGGCAGGTAGCCGGTCAGACGAGAACTTCGGTCGACCAGACCTGGCAACCGGTTTACGGGGAACGTTCGCTGGTGACAAACCGGTATAACGAACTGGAACTTTTATTACGCTCCGATCAGAACCAAAAAGAAATGACCCTATTCGTCCGCTTGTATGATGAAGGGTTGGCTTTCCGGTATGCCTTCGATAAGCTGGATTTCTGGAATTGTACGTTGACTGCCGAAAATACGCAGTTCCTCTTTAGCCGCGATTGCGATACCTGGGTGACCGGTATGGCGCAAGGCGCTTATGCTAAAACGAAACTGAGTGCGCTGAAAGGTGTAGGAGACCGTCCGCAGGTGATACAGGTAAACGACCGGAAGTTTGTGGCAATCGGCGAAGCTGCCTTGGTGGATTATTCCCGCATGAAGCTGGGCAAGAGTAACGAGGGGATAGGTGTGCAGTCTGTCTTGTCCGGTCATGTGAATCTTGATTTAGCCGGTTACCAGTCTCCCTGGCGTTATGTGATGGTGGCCGACCATCCCGGACAGTTGGTGCAGAACAATGATTTGGTGTTGAACCTGAACGAACCGAACCAGATTCAGAATACCAGCTGGATTAAACCGGGAGAAGTGCTCCGTGAGGTGACTTTAACCACTGCCGGCTCTTTTGCCGCCATCGACTTTGCCGCTGAAAACAATATCGCTTATGTCGAGTTCGATGCCGGCTGGTACGGTGCGGAAGAAGATACGCTTTCGGATGCCACAACCGTTATCGTCGACCCGGCGCGTTCCAAAGGACCGCTCGATTTGCCGAAAGTGATTGAATATGCCAACGCTAAAAACGTAGGGATCCTGGTCTATGTAAACAAAAAGGCCTTGCATAAACAGTTGGATGAAATCCTTCCGCTGTATAAAAAATGGGGAATCAAAGGTATTAAATTCGGTTTTGTAAATGTCGGCGACCAATATTCGACAGCCTGGCTGCATCAGGCAATCCGTAAAGCGGCCAAATATGAACTCATGGTCGATGTTCACGACGAATACCGTCCGACCGGTTATTCCCGTACCTATCCGAACCTGATTACGCAGGAAGGTATCCGCGGAGATGAGGAAAGCCCGAACTTGAATCAGTCGGTTTATACATTGTATAACCGTATGATTTGTGGAGCCGGCGATAATACAAACTGTTTCTTTGCCGAAAGGGTCACGGAAAAGATGGGCGGTCGTGCGGCTCAATTGGCTAAACGTATTGCCATTTACAGTCCCTGGCAGTTTATTTTCTGGTATGACCGTCCTTACAAGGCTCCGGCACGTGACGGAGGTGCCGGTTCAACCGAATCGGTGATTAAGACGGATGCCATAACCGACTTTTATTGTTCGATTCCTGTTGTATGGGATGATACCCGCTTCTATGAAGGGGATATGGATTCGTATGCGGTAGTTGCCCGCCGTTCGGCATCCGACTGGTATGTCAGCGTCCTGAATGCCGGCGATAAACGGCAGGTTACCATTCTGACAGATATGTTGAAATCGGCATCTCGTTATAAAGCGACCTTGTATTACCAGCCGGGTAATAAGAAAGATGTTGTTCGCGTAAAAGAACTCAAATGGCAGGAACAAGACCATTTGACGTTGGAAGTGGAAGGCGATAGCGGATGTGTGTTACATCTTACGCCCTGCAAACGGGTGGAAAAGAAGTAATAATCCACGTAAAAAGCAACTATTTACTATTTTTTATAGTGATAGTTGCTTTTATTTTTGTGCTGAATGTAAAATAGTAAGTATATAAAAAGGATAGATAGATTATGAAGTTGAAATATCTACTTTCTGTGGTAGCTCTTTGGTTGGGTGGAACTGTCTTTGTATATGGGGCGGACGAATCTCATGATTCACCGACAACGATTACGGTTAACCCCGGAACTACCTCTTTGCAACAGGCCATTCGTAGAGCTTCCGGGCTCACGGGGGATGTTGTCATAGAAATGAAGGGAGGCGAGTATCGGACGGAAAAGACTATTGAAATAGGGCAAGGAGCTTGGAACTCATTACGGATCAGGAGCCGGGCAGGGGAGCATGTCTCTGTTTCGGGAGATAAGGTGATTCCTTTGAACCGGATAAGGCCGGTGAAAGACAAGAAAGTCTTGGCCCGTTTGCAGGAGAGTGTTCGAGGGAAGGTTATGGAGGTCGATTGTCGGGGTATTGTGGATACATTGGCGAATATTCACCCTTCCGGTTTCGGGCGTAAATCGTTGCCTTCGTGGTCGGAGTTGATTGTTGATAAGGAACCGCTCCATCTTTCACGCTGGCCGAACGATTCAATGGCGTTGATCGGGCGGGTGGACGTGTCTGGTGGCTTGGAAGATAAAAAAGCCGGACGGTTACCTGTATTCCATTATCAGGAAGAACGTCCGTCGCAATGGAAATCTACGGACAATATATGGATCGGCGGTTATTTCGGATATGGATATGCCGATGATATGATTCCTCTTCGGTCGATCCGCGCAGAAGATTCGACCATCCATGTGGGAATGTTTACCACTTACCAATTCTTTACGGGGGCGGATTTTCGCCGGTGGTTTGCCTTGAACCTATTGGAGGAAATAGATCGGCCAGGCGAGTTCGTGATGGACCCGTTAAGCCGTAAGTTTTATTTTTTGCCGGATGGGGAAAAGTCCTCTAACGTATGCTTGACTGTTTTGGAAACACCTGTGATAGCGATCGAAGGATGCCGTAATGTGACTATCGAAGGGATTACGATTGAAAATAGCCGGGGTATAGGTGTTTATATGGACAACACGGAACATGTCGTGGTACAGGGATGTACGATCCGTAATCTCGGTAACGTGGGTGTCTGTATCGGGAAGGGGACGGATTCTTCGGAGAAACAGAGTCCTCTCCACAAGCATGCCATGGAAGCCGGTGGCGAATTGTGCGGGCGCGTGATCGGGGATATGATGGGAAAGATTTATGAAAACACGGTGTTGGATAGGCAAGCGGGAAAGCATAATGGCGTGAAAGATTGTTATATCTATAATACCGGTGCCGGGGGTGTCAGCCTGGGAGGCGGGAATCGTCTGACGCTGGAACGTTCGGATAATTTTGTGGAGAATTGTAAGATATCCCGATATAACCGTATTGAAAAGTCATACCGCCCGGGTGTTTGGATGGATGGCGTAGGAAACCGGGTTACCCGATGCGACATATCGGACGCTCCCAGTATGGCTATTTTGTTTCATGGCAATGAGCATGTAATTGAATATTGCGACATCACGCAGGTGTGTCAGGAGGTAGACGATCAAGGGGCTATTTACTATGGTCGTGATCCGTCGGAAAGAGGAAATGTGATTCGTTACAATTATTTCCATGAGTTGAGTCCCCGTCATCGGGTGACAGCCACCTATCATGATGACGGAGCCTGTGGAAGCGAAGTCTACGGAAATATTTATTTTAAAGCAGGGTCTCTGCCTGTATTGATTGGCGGAGGGATGGACCATCATTATTACAATAATATTTTCATCGATTCGCCGACAGCTATCCATATAGACAATCGTTTGCAGAATTGGGCGAAGAGTATGCTTGACAAAGGAGGAATTTATGACGAGCGTTTTCAGGCCGTTAATTATACGCAACCGCCTTATAGCGTGGCTTATCCCGAACTGGTGAATTATTGGCAGGAAGACCCCGCTTTCCCGAAGCGGAACCGGATTCATGGAAACCTGTTTTATAAGGTAACGAATGTCCTACGTGGCAATAGCCAATGGGGCGAGTTCTGGAACAACTGGACGACCAATGAAGATCCGGGATTTGTAGATGCTTCCGACCCTTTGAAGGGATTTAGGAAAGGGGCGGACGTATTTAAGCGGATCAATGGATTTGAAGAGATTCCTTATGATAAAATAGGTTCTACGCTTGAATAAATGAAGTTGTCGTATGAAAAAAATAGTTCCTATGTTTAAAATCGGAAAAGACGGATAGCACGAGATAGCACTACAAAAGCTATACCATTTTAGTTAACTTTGTATTGTATCAAATTCATTATTAACTAATAACGATATAGCTT